>JAKQYE010000320.1 GCA_023356605.1 Trichodesmium sp. MAG_R02
ACTTCGGTTCTAGAAACAGTAACTCAACCGATAACCAAAGTTGAAGAAACTGTTAAACTTGAGAATTCTCTACAGCTATTACTTTTCAATGAAGTCGCCGAGGGTCATAGGGAGACAATTAAATGGACAGGGAGGAAACCTCAGGCGTGCTGGCGAGGAGATTCCAATGATGTGTCAACTAGCCCAGAATCATTCCTTCAGCTTAGTCTGTTTGATTGATGAATGGGAATCCCCCGCTGTAGCCTCAGGTCAGGGTCGGCAGGATATCAATTACCTGAATATTTATCCACAGACAGTAATAAAGCATGTCCATCATTCTCCCCTACATACCATAACAACTTAAGAGTAGTCAGATCGAAATGTGCTGCTAACTTCGACATTACCTTCAAATATAGTGGGAAACGTTCATTAAACACCCTATAAAAAAAGACAAATTCCCCCCCAGGTACTAATACTCGCCCTACCTGCTCGATCGCCCGAAACACTAGATCGTCATTTCTTAATATTCCCATTTCATAGGAGTTTGTATTAATAGGGCGATCGATAGAACGACTAGGAAAAGGCATAAATACTAGATCGTAAGATTCGTCTGCTTCTCCCGCACACAAATCTTGTACTTTGACCTCATCTTGTTCTCGAATTAGGGGATTATTCTTGAGAGGCATAATATTGGGATGAAGGTCGGAAAAAACTACTTTATTGCTGTCTTTAAACAGGCAACACAAACCAAGAACTCCAGAACCGCATCCAAGATCGAGTACCTTTTTTCCCTTAGCATTAATTATTTGATTCAAAATGCCGCTCATAAAAGCTTGAGCAGCTATACCGCCATAAGGGTTAAAAACTCCTTGAGGAACCAAAACATCAAAAATTGGTTTATCTTGAAATAAGATCGTAATTTCTCGGTCTTTTGATGAAAGTTCTTCGTGAAATTTTATATAATCTTTTCGGTTGTATTTGAGTACTTCTTCCTCTTGAAGAATAATTTTAACGTCTTCTTGTCGAATCATTTTAAGTTCTTTTGCAAGATTAAATTGTTAAATTAGAATATACGGCAGATTCCAGACGAACATAGTACAAATGACAGGTTAACATCCTCCCCGGCCTAAAGGCACGGAGAAACAGCCGAGCCGTAGCTCCGATGCGGGGTGCCACTACTTTGGCAGTAGTCTTACACTTGCCGATCCGTCCGTTTTTTGTCTGGTGTATGCCCACCCGCGACTAATATATTTCCTGTGAACTGAAAACCACGATAACATGATCTGTGAAAAAAATTCACTAAAAAGTCGCCCGCTTATGGGGGAGGCTTTAAACCCAATTTTTCGCTAAAGACATTGCATTTGACATCTTTCCCGGCCTAAAGACACGGGGAAACAACCGAGCCTTAGCCCCTCGGCTGGTTGACATCTCACAGGCTACTGCTACTTTGGCAGTAGTCTTATACTGGCCGACCCGTCAGTTTTTTGTCTGGTGTATGCCCACCCGCGACTAATATATTTCTTCTTGTGAACTAAAAAGTACGATAACATAACCTGTGGAAAAAAAATCAACTAGAAAGTTGCCCCCTTATGGGCGAGGCTTTAAACCCAATTTTTCGTTAACCTGCCTACCTATTCTCTAAAATAGTTAAAAGATAGCAACTTGCCCATAGATTGTAATATTTTATCGTCAGGGTTTTGTCTCCAACCCCTAAAGTTTTTTTGACAAATTATGAGGATTAGTATCAGGACTTACGCAGTACCGCCATATATAGTGCATTTTTGACAATAAATTCAGATATTTACACTACAAGTAGTACCTTTACGTAAGTCCTGAGTATATCTAACTCATAACTTCATAAACTACTGTATACATTGAGATAACTGGATTAACTCTTTTGACAAAGATAAAAGTACCATCCAATCTCTCCATTGTTGACAGCATCCCTAGTTTTTTCATAAGCAATACTTCGCTCTGGAAACTCTTTTTGAAATCGCTTTGCTTGAATACCATAAAACTTTTTCATATGGGGGGATAAATCTAAGGAATCTAATATTGTAAAACCTGCTTTCTCGAGATAATCTCTATAATCGTTAGGAGAAAATAACTGACTAATCTGCATCCTCTCATAGACATATTTTAAAGTAGAATCCGTAATCTGGGAAACTAGAGTTACTAAGTCATCAAATATTAAAATTCCACCTTTATCTAAAAGGCGATAAAATTCTCTTAAAGCGACTTCTCGTTCGTGAATATGTAAAAGAGTTCCTTGACTCCAAACATGAGTAAAATAGTCATCTGGAAAAACTAGATTTGTGGCCGATGCTTTTTTAAAAGAAAGGTTAAGATCGGGAAAACCTGCTGCTTTTTCTTGAGCATTATCGACATGAGTTTGGCTAATATCTATTCCTACAACTTCGCAGTTAGTTTGATTCCCTAAATAAATAGCTGTGTGACCATTTCCACAACCAACATCAAGAATGCGAGATTTAGAATCTATTTGACTTTTATTTAACATATATTCGTTCCAACGATCGCTGGCTTGAAACAATTCTGCTTCCTGATCAGGAGCGTCTAAATTATCAAAGTATCCCCAATGTTTACTACCATCTGGGTTCCAAGGGACTTTATATTTGATTTCTACTGTATTGTAGTAATTTTCTGTATCGGCATCCGTGAATTTTTTTTTCACCTTTGACCTCCTTTTATAGTTATTTTAATTTAGATTGACACAAGTATTTCTTGCTATAACCCGCGTTTCAGCAGAAAAAGTTTTCTATTCTTATTTGAAATGACTATATCTATTAAAGTTTTGTAACTACTAAGAGTTTATTATCTTTTATCCAACATTCCACAGATCTTCATATATCTTTATGCATATTTACATTTTCACAGGACTTACGCAAAGGCACTAACCGTAGTGTAAATATCTAAGATATAGTCGTTTTAATTAAGATTGAAAGAAAAGTTGAGTATAATAAAATTCAGTCAACTAGAAACTATTTTAAACTATGCCTTACAGTTTAGACTTCAGATAAAAAGTAAGAAATTTTGTAGAAAATGGCGGGACAATTACCAAAGCAGCTCATACATTTGGGATAGGAATAGCTTCGATATATAGATGCTTATCTCGCCCAAAATTGTCAGCAACTAAGGTAAAAAGTCGTCAAAGAAAATTAGATTGGAAAGAATTAGAAAAAGATGTAAAACAAAATCCAAACTCGAGCGTTGTCAGACAGAGCTAAAAAAATTGGAGTTAATCAACCAGCTATATTTTATGCTTTAAAAAAAATTAATTTTCCTTGAAAAAAGAAACAAATTTGTTATAGAGAAAGAAATAGATAAGAAGGGATAAAATATTATCATAAACTACGAAGTTTGATCAAAAAAATTGGAATTAAAAGCCTTGTATTTATTGATGAATCAGGATTTTAAGATAATCAAGTCTGTATTTATGCCTGGTCAAGAAAAGGGGGAAAAGTTTATGGTGAGCAAGAGAAAAAAACGAGGTAAAAGAGAAAATTTACTAGCCGGGAGAAGAAAAAAGGAAGAAGATTTAATAGGGCAAATTCTATTCAAAGGAAGTCTAAATGCCGTGGGATTTGAACAATGATATGATCAACATTTATTACCATCATTAAAAATTCCCAGTGTACTGCTGCACGGATAATTCACCAATTAAACACGAAAAAACGTTATTAGAGAATTAGTAGAACCAGGGGGTCACTAATTAATATTTTTGCCAAAATACTCTCCTAATTTCAATGACATAGAACATGATTTTAGTGCATTAAAAAGAGCTAGAATGTATTCACCTATCAATACATCTCGACTTGAAAATTATTCGTAATTATTGTGCTAAATAGTGTTTTATTATTATTTAAAATAACTATGATTATCAAAAATACACTATATATAGTGGTACTGCGTAAGTCCTGATAAAATAGCCTGTGAAAAAAAATAAACTAAAAAGTTGCCCGCTTATTGGCAAGGCTTTAAACCCAATTTTTCGGTAAGTTGCCATGAACATTTGCGCTATATAAAAAAATGTAAAGATAACCTCTTTTGAAGAGTGAAAATTTCCTGTAGGTCTTAGAGGGGTTAGTTACTTGAAAATGACAAATATTAAGAAATTGTGAATTATTTTAATTTTACTGCTGAATAAGTTAGAGTTAGCCTTAGATATACATATTCATTATTAGCGAGAAAAAGCATATTTCTTCCTAGTACTATATTGTCACAAAATGACAATATATAAATCATCTCTCAAATCATCAAATCAACTTTCTAGAGGAGCTTAGAGTTACTTAACAAATTTCTGTCACAGTTAAAGCAGTTTTTTGTGCCTATCTACCTAGGAATAATAACCTTTATTATTATAGACTATTCAAATTGCCTACCTGAACTCTTAGATTTATTTCCTCTAAGTTCTTTCACAAAAATTATAGACTTGATTTAATTCTCATTCCTTTTTTTGTCTATATCTAACTCATTATCTACTTGAATAGATAAAGAGCAGAAAAATCAATTAAATTAGGGAAAATGTCATGACAATTACTACAAAAAATCAGACTATTGGCCTAGTTGAATTACCCCAGTTGAAACTATCTGATCCAGAGGGTAACGATTTTTATTCCTTACGGAAGTTTGAACCTATTATCAGCAAGCAAATTCTCATATCACATCTCCAAGCAGGAGGATTTCAAACTAAATTTATTAATCTTCGAGATGGGGATTATGTAGAAAACTATGGACACATAACTTGGAGAGGAATTGAGCTCAGCAAAAATTACTGTGGTGTTGATATAAAGAGCATAGACCCAGAAAGTTGTGAAATCTGGTGTATAACAGTTAACTTTACGTTATATCGTGAAATAGCAATGATGCTTTTAAAGCACCTAGCAAGCACAGGTAAAGTAGTAGTTGTGGGTGGTTCTGATCCCTTTGCTGATCCTAAAGTTTATCTTCAGAACGGTGCAGCAGTAGTTGTTAAAGACAAATCCGGTGCTGCTAATTGGCCGCTATTTAATTATCTGCTAGGAAAAGGTCCAAAAGAAGCACTGACTGGTGTAGTTTTGGCCGATGGAACTGAGTATCGGAGACAAAGGGTTCCCCTACAGCCAGAAGAATGGCCGTTACCGTCTGTAGAAGTAGCAAAAGAATGTTTGGGAACCCAGTATTGGATGGACCCGTTTCCCGAAGAATTAAAACCTATTGGCGCTATATTTCCTGATATGGGTTGCGATCGCCACTGTGATTTTTGTCAAACCCCCACTTACGGCACAGGATATCGCCGTATGACACCAAAAAGAGTGATGGAGTGGCTAGATGTACTCTGTGAAGCAGGAGCTAAATCAGTAGTTAGTCTCTCCGATCAATTCTTGGGACGGACAATTTTTCCCGGTGGCCGAGAAGAAATTCTAGAGATTATGAAAGGAGTGCGAGAGCGGAATTTAGCAGTTCTCTGGCCGAATGGTCTAGAAATGAGAAAAATGACCATGGGACGTGGGCATAGTGGTAAAAAAGAAGATTTAACCCCTGATGAAGAAGTAATCCAAGCAATTTACAATTGGGATGGGCGAAAAGGAACTCTTGCCGGTTATCTTCCTGCGGAACGGCCTATTTTTGGACGGGAATCTTATGCTAAGTTAGTTCCCTGGCAGCAACACAAACGAATTGTGCGGACTATTGTGCAAACTGGGGTTCCTATGATTAGCTATGGCGTAATTATTGGCTTGCCGGATGATGATGAAGAGGCGTTGTTGAGACTGGAAGAGGCCTTGTGGGAAGTATATCAAGAAGTGAAAGAGATTAACCCATCAATCATATTTCAAGTTAGTCCCTTTGTGATTTCTCCAATATTGGGAACACCACAGGGAGAGATAATTCGTAAATCTGGTCTGCTGAAGTTTGAGGATCCAGCACTTTTTGCTGGATTCTGGACCGCAAGTGTTGATACGAAACATTTGAGTTACGAGCAAGTATCTGATTGGCAGTTCCGTTTGGCCAAGGTTGGGGATTCGAAAAACTTGCAAATTCCTCAAAGATTTAGAACTTTGTCGACAGGGGTAAATAACAGCTTGACAAAATCTATGATAAAGTGAAATTTTCGTCTAACTGGAAAAAAGCGCAACTCAAAATAGC
>JAKQYE010000321.1 GCA_023356605.1 Trichodesmium sp. MAG_R02
CCATCTTCTGTTGAATTGAGAACAACCACCTTTACCCCTGGCAAAACCCCATTTACCAAACTCTGATAATCCTCTATTTGAGAATCTATAAAAACTAGATCAGTAATACAATTAATTCCCCACAGTTTTGTGGAATTGTTGTTAGTAGAAAAAAAAGTCCTAGGTTCTGCATAAGAATTAAATTGAGCTAGAGGAGTTGAGACTTTCTGTAAGTGTAATTCCTGTTCCCAGCTTCCTGCTAATTTATTATTATTTATAGTATAAGTAAATGTCATCTTCAAATATTCAGCCTTTTTATACAACTTATTTTTGCACAGAGTTTTTTTATAAATAGAACTTACCCAAAGACACAAATTACAGTAGAAATATATGATGAAATAACCACCATAAATGCACCCGATAGGGATAAAGCATCAATTTTGAACTCACATTAACATAATTTTTTTTTATCGACCACAAAAAAAAATAAATTTACATAACTTTACATAACTTCACATATTCAGGCAAACCACCTAAAACCTGCATAAAAGCAAGCCATATTTCTAATTTATAATATTTTTTTATACATCTAAATTCTAAATTCTAACTTCTAACTTCTAAAATAATTAGAAATTTCCCGACAATAATCATTACATAATTGCCACGTTCGGAAATCTTCACTGCGAGGATAAGTAGCATCTATTTTAACATCAGCTACTACCCTACCAGGACGAGCCGCCATAACAATTACTCGTTGGGATAAATAAACCGCCTCATAAATATTATGAGTAACAAAAACTACAGTCCAATTTCGTTTTTGCCATACCTCTAATAAATCACTATTTAACTTACTACGAGTCATTTCATCCAAAGCACCAAAAGGTTCATCCATCAACACAATTCTTGGCCTAGTTACTAATGCCCTAGCAATAGAAACTCGCATTTTCATACCACCTGATAACTGTCGTGGATAAGAACGCTCAAAACCATCTAATCCCACTAAATTAATTGCTTCTTGCACTGTTTTTCGAGATTCCTTCAGAGAGATTCCAGATAATTTCAGAGGTAGGTGCACATTATCAATAACCTGAGACCAAGGCATCAAAGCAGGTTCTTGAAACACAAAAGCCAACTCATTTTTACTCTGATTTATGTTTGATTCAATTTGCCCTGAAGTAACATCACTTAATTTTGCTATTAATCGTAATACCGTACTTTTTCCACATCCAGAAGGTCCGACAATAGTCACAAATTCTCCTTGATTAATTGTCAAATTCATATCTTGTAAAGCAACAGTTCCATTAGCATAAATTTTATTAATATGATGACAGGAAATAGCACTTTGATTGTTCATTTTTATTTTGATATTTTTTGAGACTGCTTATAAAACTAAATGGTATTACTCAGGTCAGAATCTAATTGATGGAGTGATTTAACTTAACTCCCGAAAAAGTGGCCCAGGGCTTCGGAGCAATCAAGACATTACTGGAAACACCCAAGCTCCCAAACCCCTTAGAAAATCCCCAGGCCGCGAGAAAAGTCAACTTCCCATAAACTAGAAAAAGATACCCGATAGTGAAAAAAAGGTAAGGGAAAATTTGAAAATCAGAAAAAAGACACAAAAAAAGTCAAATCTGGTTAATTGTCATCTTAAATGGTTTCTCACCTCTGTTGATAGTCGAGACTTTTTCAATCCTTCACTAGATTTTATTATAGTATTTATTCTCAACTCCAGTTAAGAACTAAAATATTCATATCACACCACTCTTTCTGATTAGTAGAACCCAAATATCCGGATGTTATCCACAACATTATACCTCAGGTTATGATTGTTTTCATGTAGTTCATTGACCTAAAAACTTCCGTAAAAGTAGTCTGGTCAAACTTATTAAGTTTGAGAATAACTCAAACCCATCTTAAATATTCGTTTTAATTATTAAATTTATGGTTATGGATGAGGGAGTAATTAAATATCACTGTCATTGGATCAAAAGAGAACCTGTAGAAACTTTTAGTATAGCTGATTTAATGAAAAAACGGGACTTAATGCATTCCCTAGGATTAATTGGTGTTTACGAAAATGGCATTGGGTTTGGTAATGTTAGTCAGAGAATAAATAATTCCAATCAATTTATTATTTCTGGGACTCAAACTGCTCACTTTCCAACTTTAAAACCAGAATATTATACAGTAGTTACTGATTTTAATATAGAAGAAAATAGTCTAACTTGTTGCGGACCTATTAAAGCTTCTTCTGAATCTTTAACTCATGCTGCTATCTATTATTATCAACCAAAAATTATGGGTATTATTCATATTCATAATTATCAGCTATGGCAAAAACTTATGTTTAAGGTTCCTACTTCTAATCCAGATGTTCCCTATGGTACTCCACAAATGGCAAAAGAAATGTTTCGTTTATTTGATCAAGAAAATTTAGGAGGGGAAAAAATATTAGTAATGGCTGGACATGAAGATGGGGTTATTTGCTTTGGAAAAGATTTAGATGAGGCCGTTAATATTTTGTTCAACTTAAGGGACAAGCTACCCTAATACTATTTTTCCCAGGACTTACCCAGCAACCACTATATCTAGTAGGGGTTAAGAGCCCTTAATCCCTACAGATGGTCCATATTTTCATCTGCATGGGTAAGCCCTGACTATGACTTTAATGAAGTGTAACTTCACAGCACTTTTCAAATAGATGAACTACAAACCTGCATAAAAGCAAGCCATATTTCTAATTTATAATATTTTTTTATACATCTAAATTCTAAATTCTAAATCGCTATAACCAAAACCCTGTAGGGACCTTCCATTAAACGTCCCTACGGTGGTCTAACGATATGAAAACTGCTGTAACTCCCAACAAAGGTTTTTGTTCTTAGGAGTGTGTTCCAAACTTGCTCTTAAGCGCTATATTCAAACCGTAGCTACCAAACCACTATGCCTTAACAAAGGTTCAGTATTAGGTTCCCGGCCTCGGAAAGTTTTAAATACCTCCATTGGATGCAAACTCCCACCCAATGCTAAAACTGTATCCCTAAAACGCTTACCACAAATAGCGATCGCCTGCTGATTTCCCAGACCAGCTTCTTCAAAAGCAGCAAAAGCATCAGCACTCAATACCTCTGCCCACTTATAACTATAATAACCAGCAGCATAACCACCAGCAAAAATATGGCTAAATGCACATAAAAATGCATCTTCTGGCAATATAGGCAAAACAGTAGTAGTTTCAGCCACACGCCTACGGAGCTCTACCACAGTTTCCTTACCACCTACTTGATAACGGTGATGGAGTTCAATATCAACTAAAGCAAAATGCAACTGACGCAACATCCCACTACCACTCATATAATTTTTAGCAGCCAAAAGTTTTTGATAATAATGTTCTGGCAGAGTCTCCCCCGTTTCATAATGTTTCGCCATTCCGAATAAAGTAGAGCGGTCATAACACCAATTTTCCATAAACTGACTAGGTAACTCCACCGCATCCCACTCCACATTATTAATACCCGCAGCACCCCCATAGTCAACTGTTGTCAGCATATGTTGTAAACCATGGCCAAATTCATGGAACAGAGTTTCTACCTCACTAAAACTCATCAAACTAGGTTTACCATCTACAGGGGGTGTTTGATTACATTGCAAATAAGCTACAGGTAAACGTAAAATCTTTTGACCATTCTCTACAATTTTAGCACGATTTATACATTCATCCATCCATGCACCACCTCGTTTTTCAGCGGGGCGACTATAAGCATCAAGGTAAAAATAAGCAATAGGTGTGTTTGTTTCATCGCTAATCTGAAAATAGCGCACATCTTCATGCCATAATGGAGCTTCCCCATCTGCTGCAGTAATATTAATGCCAAATATCCGCTTGACCAAACTAAATAATCCATCAAGGACTTGTGGCAGGGGGAAATATGGTCGCAACTCTTCTACAGTGAAAGAAAATTTTTCTTCTCGCAGTCTTTCTGACCAAAAACTCATGTCCCAACGTTTAAAATCATTTGCCTCCGGTGCATTTTTGCTAGCAGCAAACTGTTTTAGCTCTTCTAATTCTTTAACTGCAGCATCATAACTAACACTACGTAATTCTTCCAATAACTTTTCTACTGCTGCCACACTAGGAGCCATTTTAGTAGCGAGACTCAATTCAGCATAACTATTAAAGCCTAAAATTTTGGTTTTTTCTTGACGTAGCTCCAGAATACGTTGAATTAAAGGATAGTTGTTTAATTCCTCACTAGAAGCACGACTAATAGAGGCTTTATACAGTTGTTCTCGTAACTCCCGTTTTTTACAGTGCTGCATGAAGGGTATAAAACTAGGGTAGTCGAGTGTAATGCGCCATGGTCCGTTTTCTGCTGTAGCATTTTCGGCCCCATCGTCCCTGGCAGCTTGAGCTGCTAGACTTAATAAACTAGGTGGTAAACTGTCTACTTCTTCTTTTTTAGTTAATGTTAGACTAAAAGCTTTAGTAGCATCAAGAACGTTATTAGAAAATTTATTAGAAAGTTCTGCTAATTCTAGTTCAATGGCATTGAAGTTTTCTCGTTTTTCTCCTTCCAAACTTACTCCTGAAAGTTCTGCATCTTTGATAGTAGCTTCAACTATACGTTTTTGTCCTACATCTAGGTTTTCCCAGCTATCACTATTACTTAAATTTTTAAAAGCTTGATAAATAGGTTGACTTTGACTGAGTTTATTAATAAATTCTACTACTTTGGGTTGTATTTCATTATAAGCTTTTCGTAGTTCAGGACTATTTTTAACCCCCATCAAATGTCCTACGATTCCCCAACTCCAGGTTAAACGGTCTTCTAATTTTTGTAGAGGTTCTACTAGGTCATTCCAAGTTGGTTTAACTGTTGCCTCTAAGTTGATTAATTCTTGTTCTAATTCTATCAGTAACCCTGTTATTGCAGGTACTACATCTTCTGATTTTATAGATTCAAAAGGTGGCAATCCCTGACCAATTAATAATGTGTTTTTTGTAACTACCATACTATTCTTTATAGATCGGTTGTCTTGAGACATTTATGATTTGATTTTGTATTTAAACATTATAGCATAACTACAAGATATAGAGCTAACTTATATCATGTCCTGATAATCAGTACTCAAAAAGTTTTTTGTTTGCAGTAGGGCTTGAGCCCGAATTATAGATAAATTTAAAGTCCTGCTGATGACTTGAATTATAACTATTCAACGGCATATGATCTTAATTTCTTAGAACAATAAATTTAGGTTCAAAGGGAATAGGAGAAAGAGAATTGAAAATTTTCTTAATATTAATCTATAGTAATATAAATCAAAAATTATCTCAAAAATAGCTATTTTTCCTCTCTAGAGTTGTGAATAATATCAATAGACTCAGAGAAATTAATGAAACAATATTTTTTCTAAATAGCTGAATTTAATACCAATAATTTATGAAAATAAACAACTCTTTTGTGTTTCGATAAATCAAGATTTATAAGCAAGGTAAAAACTATTTCTGGAAAACATTTATTCATTTGAGATAGCAATAAGTTCTACCTGGAGTATTTACAGTCAAAATAGTAAAAGGCTATTAACCTGATTTTTTGTCATATTTGGTAAAGAGCTAACTATTAAAGCGAAATAGTTGGACAAAGCAGTTACTCATCCACAGGCATTCACGGTGGAGCCGACCTCATCTCTCAAATTTATACTCCATATTCTCTTTTAAAAATAAACTTCCCTCTGGGGAAAATCTTTTGGATTTTTTTGATTAAAGCGCTAATATTGTTGATAATTCTTAAAAAAGTTTTGCCCTAAAATTATATCAATTTCTAATAACTTCAATACTGGGGAAGACAAAATCACTATTGCTAAGTTGGTCAACTCATAATTTCCCATTTTCACCTTAGCTAAAGAAGCTAACTCTACCATCTCAATGCCACAAAAACCCTGGACTCGAATTTCCTGTCTTTAAGTTGTACTTCATATTCCTGTAATCTGCTGTAATTTTAACTTAACGATTTTATTTAATATTCTTTAGAAAATAATAGTATAGGTTAAATTTTTGCTGATGGCAATCTCTAAAATTAATACTTTTCTAATATTACTTTTGGGAGAAAATATTAACCTTTATATTA
>JAKQYE010000322.1 GCA_023356605.1 Trichodesmium sp. MAG_R02
TATAATTAAGGGGTTAAACATATATCTAATTTAACTAATTAACGATTATATTTACTAAAGTTTTTTCCAAAATCTTGTCAGGGTTATTATCTGCTGATTTAGGAAAAATAATAGTTCTCTCTCTGGTTATATAGTCATTTTAAATAAGAATGAAAAACTTTTTCTGCTGAAACTTAGTTATTGCAAGAAATACTTGTCTCAATTTAAATTGAAATAACTATAGTTATTTGACTTAAGAATGAGATATTAAGCTATACAATAATCACGTGTCATCTCATCTAAAGATTTATGTGAAGAGGAGGAAGTAAAAGCAATTGATAAATTGAGAGAGAATTAAAAGTTACTACCAAAGTAAATTCCTTTAGCCTTAGAATAAATTATTCATTGTTTGCTGATAGATGATTGTTAAAAACTGAATACTTATCAGTACAAAGATAATTTTTAATTTTATATATTATGAACGAAATAGAAGAAACACCAAAAAAAAAGCTAAAACTAAACAAGTTAATCAAACCGCTCTTAATTATATTTGGAGTAGTCACTCTGTTGACTATTGCTCAGAAATTTTTTAATGCTCAACAACTATTGGAAAATGCCTTAGATTGGATTGACACTCTTAGCCCCTGGGGCCCGATAGCTTTTCTTACTATCTATATTCTGGCCACAGTTTTATTTCTACCCGGCTCACTGCTAACCCTTGGTGCAGGTTTCCTCTTCGGCCCTCTTTTTGGTTCTATTTACGTTTCTATCGCCTCAACTATAGGTGCAACTTGTGCTTTCTTAGTCGGTCGCTATCTAGCACGAGGTTGGGTTTCCAAACAAATTGAAGGAAATGAAGAATTTAAGGCCATTGACAAAGCTGTCGCTGATGAGGGATGGAAAATCGTTGGCCTAACCCGTTTGTCTCCCATTTTTCCTTTTAACTTGCTTAACTATGCTTTTGGTCTAACTCAAGTTTCTTTACGGCACTATTTTCTTGCATCTTGGATCGGAATGATGCCAGGTACAGTAATGTATGTATACCTAGGATCCTTAGCTAGTAGTTTAGCAACTTTGGGTACAGAAGAGCGATCGCGCACCACCACAGAATGGGTTCTCTATGGAGTAGGTTTGATAGCCACAGTTGCTGTAACTTTTTACGTTACCAAAATCGCGAAAAAAGCCTTACAAAAGAAAATATCCTAGTGTTTAGTTGTAAAAACTAGTAATATTATTTCTATTATTTCTTGGTCAAATTTCTTTGGCTTCAGGCTTTTCTTATCGGTATCGATAAGCATATTAATTTATGGAATTAAATATTAGAGGATATCTATAAAGTATAAACAAAATGTGACATTCGATGCTTAGTATAGTATAAGTGTGGTACCGTCACTAGCATGGACTCAGTAAACAAAAATGAAACCTTAATTCCATACTTGAAAAACTATTGAAAAGCTAGTGCTACTGTATCTTATGACCCAGAACCTAATGGGTTATCCAGTATTTATTTAGGTTGGTTTCCGGCTATTGATGAATTGAATTAGTAGGAATAATTCATTCCACAATCAGAACAAGAGATATGATTATCCAATGTTGTCTAACAAAATATTAGTTCTAAATATTAGTTATTTAATCTCATTTTTGGATTTTTTGTTTTGAATCAAAATACCAAAGCAAGATTGTAAATCATATCTATATAGAGTTATTGCTTTATATGGTTGTTTGGGCAGAGGCTAAAAACAAAACAGCAGGGCTAAATATCCAATGGCGACATGAGAATGCAGAAAAAACAGGATTTCCAGATGTAACCCTTGACTTAGTAACAATGGCTCTATTACTCCACAAAACTCCACTACAAGCATCAATAGGTATATTGCAGGAAATTTTTTAGCTTTTAAGAGTTGGAGGCCAAGTTGGGATTCTGGATGGTAAGCAAAAAACCTTGCGACAAACTGAGTGGTTGACAGAAATCTTTGAGGAACCTTATATTAAGTCTTATGGCAGTAGTTAATATTGATGCTTGATTAGGTGCTCCAGGATTTGATGTAGTAGACACTCGTGATGTATGGCTTCTGTATCAGGTCGATAGTGCTGTTAGGCCACTTTTGGACCGAGACTCCGGGGTAATACCACAAGTCAACTATAATTGGCAAAATTAGGATAAGGATAGTAGTTATTTTCCGGCTCCCGCTTATTTCGGTCTCAACCTACCACGGCAAAGATGATTGATATAATGCTTGCAACGGAACTATTTTTATTTAATACTAACCACTTCAAACAGTATTTTTAGTACAGTAGTAACAGTGCCTTATAGGCTTGGAATAGGGTGTAACCATCAAAAAACTTGTAAACCAATAAAAGTCAAACATAATTAGCATGCCATTGTTATAGTTATCCCATATGTTGTCAAAATAAATTAACAATTTATGACTCTCAAAGCTGTTTTGTTCGATTTTAAGGGTGTAATTATTAATGATGAACTGTTGCACGAACAATTAATAGAACAAGTACTACTTGAGGAAAATCTGCTCCTTAAACCGGGAGAGTATCATGAATTTTGTCTAGGGAAAAGTGACCGTGCCTGCTTGAAAGATATTTTGATCCAAAGAGGTAGATGTGTAAATGAAGGATATTTAGAACAGTTAATTAAATGTAAAACCTTGGCTTACCAAAAACAGTTAGAAAGTATTGAAGAGTTACCAATTTATTCAAATACGGTAGATTTTATTGCTCAGGTTTCTCGGGCTGAACTGAAGATGGCAGTCGTTACCGGTGCTATCCGAACCGAAGTAGAATTAGTTTTAAATAAAGCTAATTTAACTAATTATTTTCAGGTTATTGTAGGTGGAGATAACGTTAAGGAAAGTAAACCAAAACCTGATGCTTATTTATTAGCAGTCGATATTTTGAATCAAAAATGTCAAGGCATTAATCTCAAACCTTCAGAGTGTTTAGTAATTGAGGATACTTTTCCTGGTATTGAAGCTGCTAAGCTTGCGGGAATGTCTGTTGTTGGCGTGGCCCATACTTATCCCTTTCATATCCTCCAACGCTTGACTAATTGGTGCGTAGATGATCTTTCCGATTTAGAATTGGACAGAGTGCAAAAAGTTTATCAAGAAGTTGTATAGAGCAATACTATTTGCGAAAAAAAAAATATCTATAATTACAAATTAATTTCATAATTCAGATAATGGACTCAAATATCGAGAATGTTTAAAGCTAGTCAAGGTTAATTATCGTCACTCAAGGGAAAGATAATACTCGGAGTGTTTTCCAAATATGTACATCCTGATTAAGTTCCATCAAAAATAAGCAAAGAATAATACGACTTTGTCGATATATAAGTAATAATTATAGTATATGATGTTTAGTACTCTCTGTTCTGAGTATAATTCATCCACTTTTTTTGTTTAGTAAATGTAAAATAATCCTTAAGGAAATACAGAATTCAGAAAATGTGTGCATGGATATACATCCTAATTATCGGCCTTGAACTAAAAATTAATGTGTCAAGCTCCCCTTAAAAGCTTTGCTTCATAGACATCTTCCTTAAAATAAAACTTGACAAAAAATACAAGTTATGTGCCCGGGAATGAATGAGGATTTCGGTTTTTTTTATAACTCCGTGATTTTGCGCAGATTCCCTCCCCATCTCCCCATCTCCCAATAGCAGAAAAGGGTTCTACGAGTTTTTTTATCAGGGACAGCCTTTTAAGGGGAAAAAATATTCGACTCAGTATTTCAAGGCTCTGGCTTCAGTAGCCGTTACTGATAACTGAAATGACCAATCCCCTAAACAAACACGGGTATTAAATTTATATGGAGGTTATATGACTCCCGCAATGTTACGTCAGTTTTGGTCTATAGTAGAAAGCTCCCAAGCTACGACCTTAGCATCATTGGATGATGCGACTCTAGTTCAGTGGTTAATCAAACAGTTGAAAACAAGAACTGGCCTAAATTGTACAGATGCAGACTTAATGAACCAATATATTCTCTCTCGATTATCCTTAATTCGGGATTTAGCTGAGGAGCGCTTGGGAACTGACGTCCCACCATTATTATAGTATCCATGCTGAGTTTGAAAGTCAAACGTCCATAGTAGACAAGACCTTCAAGCTAATTATAATGAATAAACTTTAGTTAACTACTTTTGCTCTGCTAGACCTTAAGTCAAGAGCAGGAAACTTAAAAAATAGTTGATTTAACCTACAGGAGCGATGGCCAAGTATAAAGCCAAAAATCATGGGGAGGTTTCAGTTGTCCATAACTATAGTTGTAGAAGAAAATATAACTTGGCAATTTTAATAGTTACAGAGAGTTAATATATCTTCCGATTATGCTAGCTTTAAGTAGGTTATTTTTTTCGAAACCAAAAATCATAATCAACTATGAAAAAATGGGAATCTATAATAGTAGCTTTGTTGATGGTAATACCGATTACAGCCTGTGGAATTGAAAGTACATCAAACCAAACAGAAGCTCTTCAAGAAAGTCAACCAGCCACCAGCCGTTCAGATATAGTCAAAAATCGTGGTAAACTAATCTGTGGTGTAGAAGGTGGTATTCCTGGATTCAGTTATTTAGACAAGGATGGTAATTACTCAGGAATAGATGTAGATATTTGTAAGGCAGTAGCTGCAGCATTATTTAATGATCCAAATGCAGTGGAATATCGTAATTTAGATTCAACGGAGCGTTTTACTGCTCTTAACGGTGGGGAAGTAGATATGCTTTCTCGAAATACAACATGGACTATTAGTCGAGATACTACTGTTGGTCTCGAGTTTGCTCCTACTACATTTTACGATGGTCAAGGCATGATGGTTCGTGCTGATAGTGGGGTTGCATCTTTAGAGGACTTGCAAAACAAATCAATTTGTGTCGAAGCAGGGACAACTACAGAATTAAATTTAACAGATAATCTCCGCAAACGAAATGTGAAAGCTGAAACATTAACGTTTCAACAAGCAGACCCAGCTTATGCAGCTTATGCTGAGGGACGTTGTGATGGTATGACTTCTGATAAGTCTCAATTATTAAGTCGTCGTAGTACTTTACCAAGTCCAAATGATCATGTTATTTTAGAGGTTACTATGTCCAAAGAGCCTTTGGGTCCAGTAACAAAAAATAATGATTCTGCCTGGTTTGATGTGGTCAAATGGGTTACTTATGCTTTGATAGAAGCTGAAGAGTTAGGTATTACTCAAGCAAATGTAGATGGCCTGAAGCAAAATTCTGATGACCCTACTATAAGACGTTTTTTGGGGGTAGATGGAGACTTGGGTGAAGGTTTGGGTTTAAGCAATGATTTTGCTTATAGAGTAATTAAGAATGTTGGAAACTACGGTGAAGTTTATAATCGTAACTTAGGAGAAAAATCTCAATTTAAGTTGCCTCGAGGCATGAATGATTTATGGACAAACGGTGGTTTGCTTTATTCTCCTCCATTCCGTTAGATATCAAAAAAAGTAAAGATTTGGGAATTAATCTACACTCAATTTCCCAAATCTTTAAGCAATTTAGCTGGTCTCTATTAAATCAGGCACTAATTAAAACTGAACAAATCATAGATATTATAAACCTCAGAAAAAAAGTTAAATATAAAACCAATTACTCACCGGCAAACAGGGAGAAAAGAGTATTTAAAGGTGGCTAAAAAAATCATATCCGCCAGCAAATAAATCAGGAAAAATCTGATCAAATAACTGAAATATGTCAGTAAAAAATTAAGTACTTAAAACTGACGAATTACACAAGTCTACGAGTCTGGAGACCCTTAGTAATAGACATCTGCAAAATTAATTCTTAAGCACTTGCTATAATTATATTGACTGGAGCGATGTAGCTCTCGCAATTATAGTTTTTAAAATAAAAATGAGACAGTATTTAGTACAATAATTACGCATAATTTCCAGATCGAGATGTATTGATAGGTTAATACATTCTAGCTCTTTTTAATGCACTAAAATAATGTTCTACATCATTTAAATCAGGGGAGTATTTTGGCAAAAATAGTAATTGGTGACCCCCTGCTTCTACTAATTCTCTAATAACGTTTTTTCGTGTTTAATTGGTGAATTATCCATGCAGCAGTACACTGGGAATTTTTAATGATG
>JAKQYE010000323.1 GCA_023356605.1 Trichodesmium sp. MAG_R02
ATACTATGGAATTTGTTAAATATTTCAACCCACATTCGGAACTTCCGGCATGTAGTACAAAAAGATACATGAATTATCATTACTATTTTGAGCCAACAAATTAAACAAATTAATTCTATAGCACACAAAAAATTAGTGGCATGAATATTTTGGGCCAACCAGGGATTTCTTTTGGCAGCATAACATATAGGAGGAAATATACTCCTGTTGTTCGCATAATTTTTTTTTAGCTCTTCAAGTAGTGCGATCGCGAAGCGGACTGGAAGTCTATCGCTTCTTATTATTGTTTCCCAGATAATATTTTTGACAACTTGAGGGTAAAAACTCTAAAATTCAATTCCTTTCTTCTGTGAGATTTACCACTTTTGGCGATTGATTAATTCTCAAGAAATGTACGACTTGAAAGCATTAAAATATCCATCTTAATGTCGGAGTATTTGTTAGCTTTCCTAACTGGTTTTTCACTTTACTATTGCTTCAAAGTAGCGTGAAGTTCGTCGAAATTGTCATGCGCTATATATATAGTGTCTTTGCGTAAGTCCTGTAATAAATATGGTAATTCACATCAGTTTAGTTGTGTAAATGTGGCAGACGAAGATTCTGTGCAAGAGTGGGTAAGGTATACACTAACTAATTATTCACCGCCAGATTTATTAATAAATAATGCAGCCATAATTAATCAACCTGCACCTGTGTGGAAAATTGATAGTGAGGAATTTTCCCAATTAATTGATATTAATATTAAAGGTGTGGCAAATGTGATACGTCATTTTGTGCCAGCTATGATTTCCAGGGGAAGTGGTATTATCGTCAATATAAGTTCTGGGTGGGGACGTTCTACTTCTCCACAAGTGGGTCCGTATTGTGCTTCTAAGTGGGCCATTGAAGGCTTGACTCGTGCCTTATCTCAGGAGTTACCTTCTGGAATAGCCGCTATTCCTCTTAATCCAGGAATTATTCATACTGATATGTTAGATATTTGTTTTGGAGAAGATGCAAAGTCCTTTACCCCTATTGAGTCTTGGACAAAAAAAGCTGTTCCTTTTTTATTAAATTTAAAAGTACAGGATAACGGAATACCTTTAACTATATCTTGAAATCTGATATCCACAATACCATGAAGAATGCGGATGAAGGGACTTGAACCCCCACTTCTTGCGAAACTAGAACCTAAATCTAGCGCGTCTACCAATTCCGCCACATCCGCTTAATTACAATATAACACACAAATCGAAATTTTTGGTATTTACTTTTTTTTATTATATAGCAGTCCCCAGGGGATGAGGAAATTCCCTATTATCTCAAATTTAGTCTATTGGGAGAGTTTGAGTTCTGAGTGCTGAGTTCAGATATAACTCTTTTTTCCCTGTAAAAAATAAGTTTTCATATACCCCTTACCCTTAATATCAATAATTCCCCGTTCTCTAAACAAAAATTTGTGCTGCAATATTTGATAAGTTACCTCTGTCACTTGGATAGCTCCTGGTATACCTTGAGATTCCATACGACTAGCAATATTTACAGTATCACCCCATAGATCATATATAAATTTTTTACGTCCAATCACACCAGCTACCACTGGGCCAGTATTAATACCGATACGTATAGGAAAATTTTGTTTAACTCTATTAGCAAAATCAGCCAATTCCTCGACCATATCTATAGCAATAAGAGCGATCGCCTCAGCATGATTTTCTATTGGCATAGGCAACCCACCCACAACCATATAAGCATCCCCAATAGTCTTTATTTTTTCCAAGCCATACTTTTCTACTAATAAATCAAACCTCGAAAAAATATCATTTAACAAATAAACTAATCTCTCTGGATGAACAGAACTTGCCAACTCAGTAAACCCAACTAAATCTGCAAATAAAACTGTAACTTCTTCAAACCGTTCTGCAATTATATCTTGATTTTCTTTCAATTTCTCAGCAATAGGTTTAGGGAGAATATTTAACAGTAATTTATCGGACTTTTCCTGTTCCAAAAGTAAAGCTTGTTCTGCTTTTTTCCTGTCAGTTATATCACGACAAAGAGCCAAAAGTAAATTACCATTGCCTGCTTTTAATAAACCGAGATTTACTTCTACTGGAAAGGTTTTACCATCTTTGCGTTTGTGGATTCCTTGTAAAGTTATAGGTATACCAGGAATTAGTTTTTGCCACTTTTGATAAAAATTTTCTAAGGCAAAATTCATCTCAATATCTTCTATAAAAAGATTCAATAACTCTTCGTAAGTATATCCTAAACTTTGACAGGTAGTTTGATTTACATCAACAATTCTTCCTTGCAAATCATGAAGAATAAAAGCATCTGCAGCTTGTTCCATAATAGCTCTGAATTTTTCCTCACTTTCTCGTAAAGCTTTTTCTGCTAGTTTCCGCTCAGTTATATCTCTTATAGCGCTTACTCTATGTTGATTACCATGATAAAAAAATGTTTTAGCTTCCATTTCTATAGGAAAGATAGAGCCATCTTTTCTAAGTCCAACTACTTCATAGGGTTTTTCATATCCAGAATTCAGATTTTCCCGTACTAAATTTCGATATTTTGAGTCAATTAACTCCCACCCATTCATTCCCATCATTTCTGATAATTCATATTTAAACATTTGAAGAGCTGCTATGTTTGCATCAACAATTTTCCCTTGTTTATAAATAATAATTCCCTCGAAAGTTGCTCTAGATAGGATCCGAAATCTTTGTTCATTTTCTTGAAGCTTTACCTCTGATTCCTTTCTTTCTGAAATATCTCTAAAAGTACCGGTATAAAATCTTTTTTGATTGAATTTAGCTTCCCTTATAGCAATTTCTATAGGGAATAAAGAACCATCTTTACGAATACCGACCAATTCACAAATATTTCCAATCTCAGCAATTTTAGACATCATTATTTCTGTGTGATATTTTTTTTGATTAATTTTTTTTTCAGTTTCTAAACATGTTTGAGTATCTGCTAAATTCTCCTCTAATAAGTGAATAAAACTTGGAAAATAAAATTGCAAGTTTTCAGGTTTAATATCCTGACAATCAAATCTATAATAAGCATCTATAATTTCTCTACCGGGAGAGGATATCAAATTTGGGTTAACCCATAACTTTAATAGTTTTACTATTGAATTTTTTGCTTCCGTGAGTAAATCATCACTATCTATTTTTTCCATAGTTAATGGATTAATAGTAAAATCAAGTATTTTATAAATAGGGATTCCTACTAAATCTTGAGGTTTGTAGTAAAAAATTTTCTCGGTACTAGGATTTACGCTAATAATTTCCAGTCCTGGTTTAGTAAAAGTAATAATTGCATCTGTAGCGACTTTAACAATGGCATCATTTCTAGCAGTAACTTCTTCTAAAGCACCCATCACTTGATTATATCTTTCAGCAATTTGACCAACTAAAGTGAAAGGTTCTACAGGAACTCGTAAACTTAAATCTTGTGTGCTAGCTTGAGAATTCATGACTTCAAATAAATCTAATATTTCTGTTTTCGCATCATGTTCAGAAATATTTAAACCAATATGTTCGTCTTTTTTAGAAACTCGCAATAAAAAAAACTTATTTGCAATTAATAAAACTGGGTATACAACACAAAATCCTAATAGGAAAGCTGTACAAACTCCTAATAATTGAACTGTGAACTGTTGAGTTAAATTAAGACTAGTATCTAAGATCTCTGCTTTTCCAAATAAAGCTACTGCTAAAGTGCCCCAAATACCTGCCCCGAGATGAACTGGAATAGCTCCGACAGCATCATCCACACGAATTTTCTCTAAAGCTTGCTCTACCAAAATAGCAACTATGGCACCAACAATACCAATGACTATGGCACAAAGAGTTGTAACTGCATGACAACTTCCTGTAATAGCAACTAGACCCGCTAAAGTTCCATTGATAATTAGATCAATACCAGGAATACCTCTAATATACCAACCAATACTAAGACTAGTCATCATTCCTGCTACACTGGCGAAAATTGTATTAACAATAATGTCCGGTACTTGTCCATTTAATGCCAAGGTACTTCCACCATTAAACCCAAACCAACCAAACCAAATTAGCATTACCCCTAAAACTGATAGGGGTAAGTTGGAACCATGAATTTTTTCTGCTGGGCGATCGCGAGGAAATCTCCCAGTACGAGGTCCAATGACCAATAAAGTTGCTAAAGAAACCCAACCACCAATACTATGAACAACACTTGAACCTGCAAAGTCAATAAAACCACGTTGTCCAAGCCAACCTATTAATACACCTGTATCCATTCCATTCCAAGCCCAATGACCAAATATGGGATAAATAAAACCTGAAACTAGGAGAGCCACAAATAGATAGGTAGCAAATTTCATCCGTTCAGCTACAGCACCAGAAACAATAGTTGTAGCTGTGCCACAGAACATAGCCTGGAATAAAAAGAAGGTGGCCTTAAAAGGCTGCAGATTAGTTGTAAAGAGGAAATTGCTATAACCAATTATTCCAGCAGCAGAAGTTCCAAACATAAACGCAAAGCCAAAACCCCAAAAGCAAACAATTGAAATACCAAAATCTGTTAAGTTTTTTAAGGCAACGTTAATGTTATTTTTTGACCTAGTAAGTCCAGATTCTAAACACATAAATCCAGGCTGCATGAGAAATACCAACCCAGAGCAGATCAAAAGCCACAAAATATCAATTACTCTGTGTCTAGGCTGAGGTTTTGACCTTGATATATTGTTATATCTTGGTGTTTTTTTGATATGAATAACAGTTTGAGAATTATATAAATTTTGGGAGTTGTTCAAGTCTTCTTCTGAAGATTGATAAAGGTTATATTTTTCTTTTTTAACCTCAGAAGCTTGCCAAATTTTAACTTTTTTTATTTGATTTGATGGTTGGTCATTATGTATATATTTACTAACTACTGACCCATGTAGAATGGTTAGAGTCAGGCTCGTTAAGAATAAAATAACACCTAAAATACATTTTCGACCCATGGATTATGGTCTTATACCTTTATTTAATTAGTTTTATACTAAGCATTTTCTGCGGAATGCTGTGGCAAAAGCAGTTGAGTTATTAACCATCAGTTAATAGGATAAATGTAAGTAGTTATAATTAGGATTAATAGAGATATAAAAAATTAAAATTCTAGATAAAACTACTATTTTAACTACTCCTGAGATGAAGGCATTTGCTATAGCAATCCTATTTTATTTGTATTCAAAATTCTACCGTTTTTTGGGATGTGGGTTTGGGGGCAATAGGGAATATGCAAGAGTTTTCGACTCTATTTTTAGTTTAAAGTAAATAAAACTTTTAAAACTCTTACCCATTCTCTGTTCCCTTTTCCCTATTGTCTAAAAGGTAGTAGGATTTTTGCCACAAACACTCATAGGATTGCTATATATAATAGATTATACCAATTCTCAAAAGCAATACTATTATTTTGTAGCACTTCAGTTATTAAATAATTAACTAATGTAGAATAACCTTATTGCTCTCTTTAGCTAAGTTAATGTTAATTATTCTTATGTTTACTTCTCCTCTACTCTCCTATTTTTCCTTTTAAGAGGGGTTAAGGGTGAGTTTGATGCTGAATAAAATGTATAAAAGTTTTTGAGAAATGGTATTACTTCTGGAAGTCTAGGTCAAGTTTATGAAAAGTGTAATCAAATATAACAGATAGACTTTTGTATTTATTTTTTCTTATTGGTGGTAGATGTAGTCTAAGTATAGTTATATATTTCGTTAAAAGTTTGCTATAGTAAACATCAGGTTTTTAGCTCAATATACTCAATATCCATAGACACAAGAAAACAATCAGCAAATCTAAAAATGCTGATTGCTCTTGATAAATTTGACATATTTTAGCTCAGATTATACCAATTTAAAAAAAGAATGTTTAAGTTGGGTGAAACTAAAATTATTAAGTAATTAACACTGGCGAAATAGCTCTTTTAATAATTATTAGCCAATTAGTGTTCATTACTGCTTCATGAAACCTATACAAACCTAGACAGGCTTGCTGTTCAATTCCTGCTTCAACCAAGGGAGACGGCACCTTCAAGTCCACAGGCGTTCACCGATAAGCTATCGGCATTTTTTGTCC
>JAKQYE010000324.1:0-4660 GCA_023356605.1 Trichodesmium sp. MAG_R02
CTAAACCCCCCAAAAAAGGTCAGGGGGCGATATAAAATACCCAGGAGTTAGGTTTCCATACCTCAACCCAACCTACTCCCAAATCTCCTTAAGTTTTCCCAAAAGTCGTTTAGCCAACTTTTGAGTACTACGGGGCACCGACTTATTTTCCACCACAGGATCCTCCACCTCATCTCTGTCTCTGGAAGCAATAACCATTCTTTCCTCAACAACCTTACCCACCCAAGGCAAGTCACCCGCCAAAATCTTTCCCCCTTGAGCGCGCCAGTTACCACCATCATCAGGAGATTGACGATAAATAGCCTCCAATGCTGCCGCCATAAAACCCAAAGATTTTTCCCGAGTTTCCGCCTCCACAACATTACGAAATTCCACAGCTAAAGAATCATCACTCAACAGAAAATCCCTACCCGCTTCTAACTGCATTAAATAATCCAATAAATTTTCAGCAGGCTGTAAAATATCCAGAGGAATATAACCATCAGATTCAGTTAAATCACTCAAACAAACAAACCCTAAAATATCCCCAAAATCCAAAGATTCATCAAAACCAACAGCCACATAAGCCAGCCTATTTTCTCTGACAAAATCAGGAATTAAAAAACCAGTTTCCCCCGGTAAAACTGGTCGAAACTCTATAACACCCAAATTGGGAATAATTACATCAGCCGGATCCTCAATCATCCGCAAAAAACTATTAAAACAGTCAGCATTATCCAAATCTGTTTCAAAACCTAAGCCATCCAGAAAATCCTGACCAATATGTACAGCCAGAGTATTAAGATAAACTCCTTTTGCCCGTTTTTTAACCAATTGTTGTTGAGCAAATTGTTCAGCCAGAGCATGACTTTTTGGAGACAAAGGAACTCGAAAAATCAATGATTCCGTAATATTATCCATAGTTAAAATTAGTAAAATTTAGTTGAAAACTAATACAAAGATTGACAGACACATTATGTAGAAAATTAATAGAGAAATTGAGAAACATTAATTCCCTAATCCTAAATCCCTTATTCCATATTATTTTCGGCAATAATTTGCTCAATACATTTCATGCATTTCTTAGTCCAATGTCGACTAATCTTAGATTTATGAACACCGAACTTTTCAGCAACTTCTGTTTGGTTATAACCTTGAGATCGCAGTACTGCAATTTCCAAACAATCAACCTTTTTAGAACAATTACGCAACTTCTCCCTAGAATCATTAAAAATAGGTAACTTATCCATAGCTTCCTCAGAAAAATCCCCCAGATTAAAATGATCTAAATCGTTTAAATTTTTGTGGTCTGGAATCTTATCCTTATATTTTTGACCATCATCATCATTTTTATCCTGGTCTAAACTGAAAACAATCTGCTCATTAATTTGACTTTTCCTTTTCCATTGTCGATATAAATCGCAAGCTTTATAGTAATGAGTCCCATTAAAATAATTAATCCAAAAAAACCCTAATTGTTCTTCAGAAATATTCTCAAGTTTCTCAAAAGTAATTTGATATTTCACCAAAAAATTTTTCATCATTGAGTCAAACTTTTCGAAAGTATTCTGTAGAGAATCGTGATAAAACTCCTCTGAGTCATAAAAATTAGTATGAGAGAAGTTTTTCTTAACTTTCATACCACAATTCGGATGTTCCCAGACCCATCTTGACAACTTATCCTTAGCTCTTTTGCGAGTATCAAAATTATCACTAAGAATACCCTTAAAGAACTCTCTCAAATCTGCCAGTCTTCCATACCTTAACTGTTGTTCACCTTTTAATTGTACTTCCGTCATATTACTACTTACATAAATTTAAGGACAAAGAAAAAAGGAAAATCGGGCCACAGCAATCCTTTTCCGTGGCTCTATTCAATACATCTGCTATTGGATGCCAAAAATTGCAATTTTGGAAAAATCTAAAATCTAAAAATTAAAGTAAAGATAAGGACATTTATCTAAATGTTGTTAGAAGAGCCATGCTCTCCCGTAGAGGAGGGTCGGGATGAATGCCAATCAATCTTACGGTTTTACAAATAATCTATTAGAATATAGGTTTTGAAAAGTAAACAATAGATGGTTAAAAAAGCCTACAAATTTAGATTTTACCCAACTCCTCAGCACTTTTAGTCTGTTGAGGAGAAATTTGGGCTGTGTACGTTTAGTTTACAACAAAGCCTTAGCTGCCAGGACTCAAGCTTAGTGTGAATACCAAAAATAAGTAGGCTACAAACAAACCTCAGCTATTAAATAAGGACTTACCCGGGGGCACTAACCAGGGTGAGGGGGAAAGCCATTCGCCCCTACATATGGCGTTTTCAAAGTGAATTTGCGTAAGTCCTGCTGTTATCAGTCACGAGCAGTAATTTACAACAGTTTTCATATTGGTAGGCTACAGTAGAGACCTTCCATGCAAGGTCCCTACAGGGTTTTGGTTATAGGGAGTAATTTTTAAGCCTAAAACCTAACACCTAAAACCTAAAACCTAAAACCTAACACCTAACACCTAAAACCTAAAACCTAACACCTAACACCTAACACCTAACACCTAACACCTACCAGTTACGAGTAGTAATTTACAACAGTTTTCATATTGGTAGACTACAGTAGGGACCTTCCATGCAAGGTCCCTACAGGGTTTTGGTTATAGGGAGTAATTTTTAAGCCTAAAACCTAACACCTAAAACCTAAAACCTAACACCTAACACCTAACACCTAACACCTAACACCTAACACCTAACACCCAAAACCCCAACCCAACCTACTGCCAAATCTTTTTAAGTTGTACCAAAAGTCGTTTAGCCAACTTTTGAGTTCTGCGTGGCACAAACTTAGTTTTCTGCACAGGTTCTTCGATCTCATTTCTTTCTCTACGAGCAATATCCCTTTTTTCTTCAACAACCCTACTCACCCAAGGCAAGTCACCCACCAAAATCTTTCCACCTTTAGGGCGCCAGCTATTATCATCATCAGGAGATTGACGATAAATGGCCTCCAATGCTGCCACCATCAAACCCAAAGATTTTTCCCTGGTTTCCGCCTTCACAACCTTACGAAACTCCACAGCCAAAGGATGACCACTCAACAGAAAATCCCTACCTGCTTCTAACTGCCTTAAATAATCCAATAAATTTTCAGCAGGTTGTAAAATATCCAGAGGAATATAACCATCAGATTCAGTTAAATCGTTTGAACAAACAAACCCTAAAATATCCCCAAAATCCAAAGAGTCATCAAAACGAACTGCCACATAAACTAGTCTATTTTCTTTGACAGTATCAGGAATTAAAAAACCAGTTTCCCCCGGTAAAACTCGCCGAAATTCTACAGTACCCAAATTGGGAATAATTACATCAGCTACATCATCAATTATCCGGAAAATCTCATCAAAACAGTCAGCATTATCCAAATCTGTTTCAAAACCTAAGCCATTGAGAAAATCCTGACCAATATGTACAGCCAGAGTATTAATATAGACTCTTTTTGCCCGGTCTTTGATAGGGTGTTGTTGAGCAAATTTTTGGGCCAGAACGTGACTTTTTGGAGGCAAAGCAAATCTCAAAATCAATGATTTTTTAATATTATCCATATTGAAAATTATTACACCCTAGTTAATAATTAATACAAAGATTGACAGACACATTTTTAGAGTTTAGAGTTTAGAATTTAGAATTTATAATGCTTATTTCTCAAGGTAAGCATATCACAATAAGTAGTTTAAATACACAAAAGCTTAGAGAAATTGAGGAATATTAATTTCCTAATCCTAAATCCCTAATTCCAGATTATTTTCTGCAAAAATTTCCTTGATACATTCCCGGCATTTATTATTCCAATTTCGACATAAATCGCAAGCTTTATTATAATGAGAGCGATTAAAATACTTAATCCAATAAACACTAAATCTTCGCTCATAAATATCATCAAGCTGATTAACAGTAATTTGATTTATTTTCACAAAACTTTCAATAATTAAGTCAAGCTTTAAGAAAATTTCCCCTAAAGAATCATAATAAAACTCCTGTGAAACATCAAAATTAGTGTAAGAAAAACTACTCTTAACTACCATACCAGTTTTCGGATTTTCATAGAGCCACTTTGACAACTTCTCCTTAGCTCTTTTGTGAGTACCAAAATCATCTTTAGAATTTAGAATTTAGAATTTAGAATTTAGAATGCTTATTGCTCAAGGTAAGCATATAACAATAACAGGACTTACGCAGTACCGCTATATGTGGTGCCAAAAATTATTATTTTCAAGATATTACCACTATACATAGTGCCGTTGCGTAAGTCCTGAATAAGTAGTTTAAATACACAAAAGCTTAGAGAAATTGAGGAATATTAATTTCCTATCCTATTGTAAAGGCGTTTCATGGAACATTCCTACCCACCCCCTCCTCCCCCCCCAGGGTGGCTAACTACCCTCATCCCAGGAGGGGAGAAAGAATGGAGGGCCATGGAGGTGATTTTTTTTTGAGAACAAACCCCAGAGCTAACTCAAAAGTAATCTCTCAGTGAGTTTTCGGTAATGATTAAAAGTAACTCATTTACACCACTTTAATATCTTAACTTTTGACTTTAAAAAATTGACTTTTGGCCCAAAATGTTAACTCAGCGAATATATAGATTAACTTATATATATAGATTAACTTATATATATAGATTAACTTATATAT
>JAKQYE010000324.1:4760-6056 GCA_023356605.1 Trichodesmium sp. MAG_R02
ATATATAGATTAACTTATATATATAGATTAACTTATATATATAGATTAACTTATATATTCGGATATGCCAATGAGAGTGAAAAATGATCCAACAGTCTAAACCCGAATATTCTCTAGCCTGGATTAGTAAAATTACAGAAGTCCCCAAACCAGAGTGGGATGCTCTAGCCCAACCCCTCAAAACTCCATTTCTAGAATGGGACTGGCTGGACAACATGGAAAAATCTGGTAGTGTAGGGGGTAGAAGTGGATGGCTACCCCAACATTTAACAGTATGGCGAGACAGACAACTCATAGCAGCAGCACCCCTATATGTTAAAGGCCACAGCCAAGGTGAATTTGTCTTTGACCATCAATGGGCCGAAGTTTCCTATCGCTTAGGTATTGAATATTACCCAAAGTTATTAGGAATGTCACCTTTTACTCCTGCTGAAGGATATAGATTTTTGATTGCCCCTGGAGAAGATGAGGATGAAATCACAGCCATGATGGTTAGTGAGATTGACTATTTTTGCGATCGCCACAATATTTCTGGATGTCATTTTCTCTATGTCGATCCAGAATGGCACCCCATAATCAAACGTAACGGTTTTACCAACTGGCTCCATCATAGCTACATTTGGCAAAATCAAGGTTATCAAACTTTTGACGACTACCTCAAAGTATTTAATGCTAACCAACGTCGTAATATTAAGCGAGAACGCAAAGCAGTAGGAAAAGCAGGTTTGCAAATGCAGACTTTAACTGGAGATGATATACCAAAAGCACTGTTTTCTAAGATGTATACTTTTTACGAAAGTACCTGCGATAAATTTGGTTGGTGGGGAAGTAAATATCTGACAAAGCGTTTTTTTGAACAGTTACATCAAAACTTTCGCCATCGAGTATTATTTGTTGCTGGTTACAGGGAAGAAAACGATCGCTTCCCAGTAGGAATGTCATTTTGTATTACTAAGGGCGATCGCCTTTACGGACGTTACTGGGGCAGTACCTATGAAATAGACTGTTTACACTTTGATGCTTGTTATTATGCACCCATAGAATGGGCGATCGAGCATGGAGTTAACAGTTTTGACCCTGGTGCTGGAGGACGACATAAAAAACGCCGTGGTTTTCCCGCCACACCTAACCATAGTATGCACAAATTTTATCATAATCGTCTCTCAAAAATCTTCTTATCTTACATTGGTCAAGTGAACGAAATGGAACAGCTAGAAATGGATAGAATTAATGAAGATTTACCTTTTAGTCAAGATAATAGGGAATAGAAAATATTGAGAAGGGGAGTCGGACAGT
>JAKQYE010000325.1 GCA_023356605.1 Trichodesmium sp. MAG_R02
TCAAAGGCTGTCAAACAAATTATATTAATTTTATCAGGACTTACGCAGTACCGTTATATATAGTGTATTTTTGATAATTATCTTAGATATTTACACTACAGTTAGTGCCTTTCCGTAAGTCCTGTTTATTTCAGATAAACTGTAAAATTCACCTTCCATAAAAGACTGTTTGGGTTATTTTGAGACCACTCCTCAAGGCAGAAAACACTTATAGTGAAAGCAAAAGTTTTGTCGTCAAGATGAGTGTAAACCGCTATAGCATGTAAATTCTTTGTTAGCTATAAATCTAGTATTCCTGTAGATGTAGTGATATTCATAAGTAAATTTCCTCAGGACTTACGCAGGCAAACTCCGCAAACCCGGTTTCTCGTAGATATTTATGTGTTAAAAACAATAATTTACTGTCTTAACCGGGTTTATTTGCGTAAGTTCTGTTTCCTATACTCTCAAAAACAAAGCTATAAAAATTACTACTTGTAAATCACCACCAGAAATATTCTTCCCGACTAGAAGTACATTTGCCTTAGTGGAGGATCCCATTAGACATCTTCATAAAAGGTTTTCTTGCCTCAAGTTCTGCAATTCCAATTCAGCAGCATTTTTGGAGAGGTCTATTAGCAATTATGACTTAAGGAAACAAATTGATTGTTAATCATCAAAAAATTATATAACAAAGAGTGCAAAAATCATCAATTTTTCTAAATTTTGTTTTTTGATTTTTCACTTTTGATTGGGATTAAGCCATCACCATTCCCCCATCCACATTAAACACCTGGCCGGTAATATAATTTGCTGCAGCATCAGCAGCTAAAAACTTAACCATACCTGCCACTTCTTCTGGTTTACCATAACGACCTAGAGGAATAAACTTAATAATTTCTTCAGAATTTTTCAGGTCTTTAGTCATATCAGTAGCAATAAACCCAGGAGCAACCACATTTGCTGTAACACCTCGATTAGCAAGTTCTTTGGCTACAGATTTAGTAAAGGCAATTACTCCTGCTTTTGCTGCGCTATAATTAGCTTGACCAGGATTACCCATTTGCCCAGTCACCGAAGCAACATTAATAATACGCCCACTTTTTTGTTTGAGCATAATTTTACTCACAGCACGAGTACAAAGAAATACTCCTGTCAAATTTAAGTCTATTACGGACTGCCATTCTTCTAATTTCATCCGAAGCAGTAATGTATCGCGAGTAATACCAGCATTATTAACTAAGATATCAATACGACTCCACTTTTCCATCACTTCTTTAATGAGGTTATTAACCTCCTCCACTTGAGAAACATCTGCTTGTAGTGCCATACCATTACCACCCGCAGCAACTATTTCCCCTACTACTTCCACAGCAGCAGCACTAGATTTAGCATAGTTAACAACTACATTTGCCCCTTCCATTGCTAATGCTAAAGCTGTTGCTCGGCCAATTCCTCTCGATGCACCTGTAACTATTGCTACTTTTGCTTTTAAACGTTGTAATGCTTCTGGCAATGCTTCCATAATCAAATCCTTTTGTTTTAGATCAAGGTTAAACTGACTTATATTAACTATTGACATCCTCCCCAGCCTAAAGATGGAGATTCCTACCGAGCCTTAGCCCTTCGGTGGGTTGACATCTCATCGGCTACTGCTACTTTGGCAGTAGTCTTATGCTGACTGACCTGTCCGTTTTTTTGTCTCGGGTTGCCCACCCGCGACTAATATATTTCTTGCTGCATTTTCCAAAGCGATAGAACGACCTGACCCTACGGGACCATGTTTAGCCCCACAATGTAGGAGATTCCCACCCACGAATTAATAAATCTAATTTTCCACCTTTAAATCCACAACAACAGAGGGATGTTGCATCAGGGCCTCCGTACGATGTGGGTTTCCAACGGCCAATCACTCTTAGATCCCGACCGTATTTTTCTGAAAATCCATTCTAAAAATGTCCGGAATTTTCTTCACCCGTGTTCCAGAAATGGCTCTCAATAATTTCCTATTCTTAACCATTCTAGAAACTTCTCATACTTTTAAAACAATTGTTTAGTTTTCACGAATCAAATTATTTCAGTAGATAATTTGTGTAGAAAATCTATCCTTGTGTCTTTCAATTTGCCATGAAATTTAGCTATTTTTAGTCTAGCTTTTTTATATCCTTTAGAACCCTCAGTTTTTTTAGATAATGAATTACTTAGCTCTGGGTACTTCAAGCATTCATTTCTTTAGTGGTTTTGGTGCATCAATTTTTTTTTACCGTGTACGGAGGCTACACAAGGGCGTTCCTAAAGTCGCAAAAGTTTTAATTCCTAAATCTATACCTACTGAATTATCAGTTTTAGGCAATACCTCGAGTAAAATTTCTACTACAAAACTTAGAAAATATGGATTAGCTGAATCTTTGATCACTTTTACTGATGATGGAATAGGGGTTAGTTCCTTTGAGCACACAATTTTTACTTTTCCTATTTTAGCTAAGTAGACCATTAGCTAACCAACTTTAAATCCACCCTTTGTAAATCTAGCTGTTGGCAATAACATTCTCCTCTTAAATTTAGGAGGCCTTATAAGTTAACCTTTTCTGTTGCTTTGAGTTGATTTAAAAAAGTTTTGATAAGAGTGGGTATTAAATCGTTTAAAGATTGCTGTAGTGGCAAGGGCAAAAAACAACTGATAACCAAACTCTTTCTGAGGTCTTTTTAGCCAGAGTAATAAACTATTGAGTGTAGTTCAGAATTAGTAGGTTTTTTCTTTCAAGGTTTGCAGGGCAACCTGCGGAGCCTTGCTAATCGGTGTTTTTGTCCCAATGTTAGATATATACGGTACTTAAATCTGGCTTTCATAGAATGACTTTTAAACTAAAAGGCATCATAACATAACCTGTAGAAAAAAATAAACTATAGTCATTTTAATTTAGATTGAGATAAGTATTTCTTGCTATAACTCGCGTTTGGTGCAGAAAAAGTTTTCCATCTCTTTTTGAAATGACTATAAAAAGTCCCCTGCTTATGGACGAGGCTTTAAACCGATTTTTTTGGTAAAGAGCAAAGATTTGAATCCTACAATCAATAATTGAAGCTAATTATTTTGTCAGGAATTTTACTTATCCAACACTTATGGTTTAACATATTGCGTGTGGGATATTAATGTTCCTTGACATCTTCCTTAGGGCACTTCTGTGACCCGAAAATAAGGGCAGAAGAGCCAACGTTCTAATAAATTTTTTCATTATGGCAATTAAAAAGAAGTTTAACAATTTTGACGAATTACTTACTGTTTCAGACTTACCCGTTTTAGTCGATTTTTATGCTACCTGGTGTGGCCCTTGTAAGATGATGGCCCCTATTCTAGAACAGGTAAATCAACAAATAAAAGGTAAACTACGAATAGTTAAAATTGATACAGATAGATATCCTCAGCTAGCCTCCCGCTATCATATTGAAGCCTTGCCCACTTTGGTCTTGTTTAAAAATGGTAAGCCAGTAGGTAGAATAGAAGGAGTAATACAACCACAACAACTAGAGGAACGCTTGAATAGCATTACCAAAGTTTAATTAAATTTTATTGAAGAAAGAGAGATAATTTTGACTATGTACTAAGATGCATAAGCTAACAACAGAAGTAAAAACTTAACAGGTTTAATTTAGCGTGAAAAAATATTATTCTTAAATAAATATTACTTTAAATTAAGGGCATGCAAATTAGATGAGATTACCAGTATAATTTGTAGTGAGCGAGTAGCTTTTATAAGGAATATAGCAATTAGTAAGGTTAGCTGATGAGCAATTTTATTTATAACTTTTAATTCTCCTTGGGGACCAATTCATCGCAAACGTGACAATCAGTGAATAACTCATAGCTAATAGCTGATAGTTGACGGGTGAATGGTTACTATTTATGTATAGTAATCTATTCCAATTCATCAGAGTATAATAAACATGGCTATTTATCCCTGGAAGCAATTTAAACTGTCTATACTTAATGCTAACCAGTGGTTCCGAGAAACTCCTGAAAGAGCTTTGGATATGGCTTATGATGCGGCTCTCAAGATTAAGTTTATTGAAGAGAAACATTTTGAAGGCCAAAGGATTTCTAATGCATCAGTTCGTTATAGCAATAGTGCTAAATCTTATTTTAATTCTGAACTGAAGCGATACTTGAAAATCATTCAAACTAGATTAGCTGAATTTAATACAAGTGTTTTACTGGTAGGAACTCTTGATAATGATCAAGTTGACAATCAAGAGGATAAATTTAATCAAAATTACCAGCAAGAATTCCAGGAGCGACCTTCAATAATTTTAGAAAAACTAGAGTTTATCGATAAAGTATCCAGTCCATATCGTAAGTCCGCAAACTCAAAATTACAAGAACCAAATACAATTGTAGAAATTTCTAATTCTTCATCTTTTGTAGCTAAAGTATCTAGTGAAGGTAATGTTAAGAACTACCCTAATAATTTTCTATCTGATTCTTCAGCCAATCAAAATAACTTAGCACAACTGAAAAGTGATACTCCTGAAACTAGCTTCCTACCGCGTTCCCTGTTAAATACTATAAAAAGAATTACGAAAGAATTGGACCCTGAAGCAGAAACAGATGTTATTAGAAAGTTCAGAAAATCCAAAGTTAAGACTATTACTTCAATTAGATTTATTTTGCTTTTAATTTTGGTTCCTTTACTCATGCACCAGTTATCAAAAATAACTTTCGTGGGTTATTTAGTTGACAATTTTATGCCGTTACCTCATCAACAAGCGGAAATTTTTCTCAACCCTAATATGGAAGAGGAAGCTTTGATGAAATTACATCAATATGAGGAAAAACTTAATTTTAAAATATATTTAGGTCAAGGCCCAGAATTATTTCCCGAATTATCTAAATCTGGGAAAAAGATTACCGAAATACCTAAATTTGAAAGGGAAGAATTAATTGAACATAAAGTAGAAAAAAAGGCTCAAGAAATAGCTTGGGAATATAAGCTAAAAGGTAATAATGCGATTAAAAATATTTTTTGCGATTTAATATCTTTGATTGCTTTTGTTGTCATTATCTCTACTAATAAAAGAGAAGTTGAAGTTTTGAAATCTTTTATCGATGACGTTATATATGGTCTTAGTGATAGTGCTAAGGCATTTATCATTATTTTATTAACAGATATGTTTGTGGGTTTCCACTCTCCTCACGGTTGGGAAGTAATTTTAGAAAATATTACTAGACATTTTGGATTAGCAGAAAGCAGAGACTTTAACTTCTTATTTATTGCAACTTTTCCAGTAATTTTAGATGCCGTTTTTAAGTATTGGATATTCCGTTACTTAAATCGTAGTTCACCTTCTGCAGTAGCAACTTATAAAAATATGAACGAGTAGAAAAGTTGAACCTACATTCCGCACCTCAAAATGTAGTATATCAAACTAGCGACAGACTATTAATAATTCTTTGCAATTTCATCTTTGAGGATATTTTTGATTGAGTTGATTTCAATTCATTCCCTCACTAATCACATTCAAAAAAAAACGGCAAATTTTCTTACCGGGAAAAATCAACTGCTAATCGGGAAAACTCAGAATTTTACTAGCCCAAATCAACTCAAAAGGAATAGATAAATTAGAAAAGTTAAATCAGGAAATACGTCACGATAGAAAAAAAGAAAAAGTTGCCGTTATTGTCGAGAATATTCAAATTACTGAAATCTGATCGGCCCAATTTGATATATATATGAGCGCACCTTTTCCATTATGTTTATAGTATCATGTCAAGTTTTTTTTATCAACTACTTTGATGATATTTTTGATTGAGTTAATTTCAATTCATTCCCTCACTAATCACAGTCAAAAAAACTGGCAAATTTTCTTACCGGGAAAAATCAACTGCTAATCGGGAAAACTCAGAATTTTACTAGCCCAAATCAACTCAAAAGGAATAGATAAATTAGAAAAGTTAAATCAGGAAGTACGTCACGATATTTGTATATATATGAGTGCACCTTTTCAATTGTGTTTATAGTATCATGTCAAGTATTTTT
>JAKQYE010000326.1 GCA_023356605.1 Trichodesmium sp. MAG_R02
GTCACTGTGTTTATTAGTGTATAATCTAGGCCAAAGAGAACTGAGAAAAACTTTACTTTGAAGCAATAATAAAGTGAGAAATCAATTAGGAAAACTAACAAATACTCCGACATTAAGATGGGTATTTCAATGCTTTCAAGTCGTACATTTCTTGAGAATTAATCAATCGCCAAAAGTGGTAAATCTCACAGAAGAAAGGAGCTTAATTTTAGAGTTTTTACCCTCGAGTTGTCAAAAATATTATCTGGGAAACAATAATCAGGACTTACGCAGTACCGCTATATATGGTGCAAAAATTATCATTTTCAAGATATTGCCACTATACATAGTGCCTTTGCGTAAGTCCTAAATAATAAGAAGCGATAGACTTCCAGTCCGCTTCGCGATCGCACTACTTGAAGAGCTAAAAAAAATAATTTATGCGGACAACAGGAGTGTATTTCCTCCTGTATGTTATGCTGCCAAAAGAAATCCCTGGTTTGCCCAAAATATTCATGCCACTAATTTTTTCTGTTCTATAGAATTAATTTATTTAATTTGTTGACTCAAAATAGTAATGATAATAGGACTTACGCAGTACCGCTATATATGGTGCAAAAATTATCATTTTCAAGATATTACCACTATACATAGTGCCGTTGCGTAAGTCCTGGATAATTCATGTATCTTTTTGTACTACATGCCGGAAGTGCGGAATGTGGGTTTTATGTATTGTTGTTCAATATGCCTCACGGGGTGACAAGTAAGCTTAATGGTAGATACAGTAATCATTTGAGACAATAAAAGGAATGGGATTTTGAATTTGGGAGGTAGCGATCGCCAATTCACTTTTGTCCACCATCTGAGTTGATTATTTATTTAAAAAGTTTTAGAAATACAAGAACTAATGAAAAAGGTAGAAAAGAAAGAATACACAGTAGTTTTTTTGTAGGATTATCTATGATTTATTGGGCAATGTTTGAGGGGGTAATACCAAGGGTGAGAAATGTTTGCTATACTTTCTTGAGTAGGATCCCGATCCTGGAGGGGAAGTGGATTAAGGTATCAAAATATCAAGAACAAATTTATACGCCAATAATTTTGTCCACCTACTTATTTACATTTTGATAACTAAAAGGATATACTAACCAGTATTCTTGCCTGCAATTATTAATTATTAACTACTTACTGACTTCTGACTTCGTATTTTTGATATGTGACTACTAACTACTGACTTTAGGTAATACCAAATCCGGTTATTAAAGGTGCTTGTTTCATCCCTAAAATCATTATACAGCAAGAACTTTAATTCTTTGAAATACCTTCTTAACTAATGCGGATTTGATATAAACTAACATGAAAGTAACATAGATTTCTTCAAGTATATTAAGAATAGTATAGAAAAAGTTGAATGCTTTTCTCTCCAGAAAGTCCTTGCCTAAGCATAGCGATCGCTCGCCTGAACATTCCAGAAGCTAATCACTTTGCACTCTGGGTCATGCAGGCTCCTTTCCAACGGGGATATGTTCACCATGACCAGGTTTGGCCAGAAAGCTTATCAAAAGCTTGGCAGGCTTGGTTAGAAGTCTTCTCTCCCCAAAGTTTACCTGCTATTCCAATAGGTACACCATTACCGACCTTAGCATCAACCCCAAATACTCATCCTGCCTCTCAATCTGGTACTAAGATAAATCTTACCAGCCGTTTGATGCAAAATCTGGGTATTAAACTCTGGCAGTGGCTGTTTCAAGGAGAAATTGCTCATAGTCTTCACCAAAGTCAAGGTATTGCTATTGGCCAAGAGTTACCCTTACGGGTAAGATTAGATATTCGCGAACCCGAATTAATTGCCCTACCCTGGGAAATCATGCAACCTGGAGTTGCTTTGCCCGCTTTTTCTCTAAGTCGGGAAATTTTGTTGAGTCGTACCACTAGTGATGTTAACTCCTTACGCAACCAACCACTGTCCCAATTTCTGAATATTCTATTGGTCATTGGGGAAAGTACTCCTAAGGGACAATACCCCAAAGCTAATGACCATCAATCCCTAGTTCTATCCAAATTAAAACTGGAAGAAGAAGTGGCCCAACTAACCGAGGGTTTGAAGGCTCCCAACATCACAAATCCCAATAGACCTAGAGTCAATCCTACTATTCCTTGTAGAGTGGACACACTAACTCAGCCCACTCCGAAAGAATTAATTTCCTATCTAGAGAAAAAAACTTATAATGTACTCTTTTATGCTGGTCACGGTATACCAGGTCCAGATGGTGGTTGGTTGTTTTTAGCACCTGAGACAACCCTCAATGGTACCGAGCTAGCACAAATTTTAGTTCGCAATGGAGTAAGCTTGGCAGTGTTCAATGCTTGCTGGGGAGCACAACCTGCGACGGAGCGTTTATCTTCTGGTCAGGTACAGGCAATACCACGTAGTAGTTTAGCAGAAGTATTAATCCATCATGGAGTACCTGCCGTTTTAGGTATGCGAGATGAAATTGCTGATCGAGAGGCTTTAAGTTTTATTCAAGTTTTTACTCAAAGTTTGACGGAGGGAATGTTGATAGATCAGGCAGTAGCAGTAGCAAGACAACAGTTATTAACTCTTTATAGGTTTAATCAACCAGCTTGGACTCTGCCAGTATTGTATATGCACCCGGAGTTCAATGGTCAATTAGTTCAAGTATTTGATGAATTAGTAACTCAACTACCTATTAATTCTCCCACTTGGATTAGCGATTACACTTCTAGAGCTTTTTTACGTTCTCAAGATGATAATAATCAAGTTTGGCCAATTTTGATGGGCATGATTGCGGTTGGGCGTTCTCAGGAGAATGATGTGGTGATTTTGGAGCGCTGGGTTTCCCAAAAACACGCAGAAATTTTTTGTCGTTGCTTAGCGAGTGAAGAGGTTGAATCGACTTATTTTTTACGAGATATTTCTCGTTTTGGGACTTTAATTTATAAGTCTGAGGGTTGGCAAAGAATACATCGTGATGAGCTTGTTATAGAATCAGGAACACTGTTAAAATTTGGTAGTTCTCAAGGTCAAGCTTTTGAGTTTGTGATTGAAACAACAGAAAACCATTATTTGTGAATCCAAACTAAATTACGGAACCAACTAGGTTGCGACTGTAGCTAAATAAGTAGCAAATAAAAATATTGCTAATCATGTAGCATTCAAAACAAAAGGCCGGGAGATTACTAAATACTGAAACTTACTTAGAGATTACTTCTGACAACCGAATTGTGCCCAGCGCCATAGTAGTCGCTAGACCGATTAGGATATTCTCATGCCTCTCAAATTCAGTCCGTGCTTTGAATATCTGGAGGTATAGCCATTCGCACCTTCTGACTTCCCCTCTTGGGCTTATGGGCTTATAAACATTTTTATTGACATAAGACTTGACAAAATACGCAAGTTATAGGTGAATCTCTGAGAGGCTTTTGTCGGAGAAAAAGTATATTGAAGAATACCTTTTCTTGCTTGAGGACTTAAAGTAGTTTTGCCTAGCTACTATACCTTACCTTTTCTCCCTACTCCCCCTTCACTGGAGCCCTTAGGTGTGAGTTCCCTATTCCCCCTCTCGGGTGGGCAAGGAAGGGTCAACCCCCCCCCACAAAGTTTTCAGAAGTTCCTTATATAAGGATAGCTATTAGGGGCGGGTAAGTAGGATAAACCCATTTAATTTGTTTATTGCTATATATAGTGTTTTTAAAGTTCAATAAACACTATATGTATAAAACCCATCTTCAACAAGTGCAATGAACTTCGGCCTATTGAGAATTTTCTGAGTTTATTGACAAGATCTTTTTGCCCAGGGGGAGGGTCAGAGGATAGTTTACTTCTGACTTCAGTTATATCTACTTCTGATAGAAGATTCTTATGTATACCCAAGAATAAAATTATGAATAATCAGCCTTCCCGTTCTCAATTTTCTCCTAATAATGCCTCTAGTGAGGTAGAATTAGACTTATTAAGTGCGATAATCCTAGAGGACATTGCTTATCCTTGGAATCCCGAAGCACCAGAATCGGATGCTTATTTTAAATCTCTTGAACAAGAATTACCTTTATCTGATTTACTCAATGATGTGGAAATGACTTCTGCTTGCCAAGCTTTTTATAGTCAAACTGAAAAGCTGTGGCCAATCATTGATGCTCAGAATGCTTTATATAAGAAGTTTGCAGCTCTTGCTCCTAGGAATTTCCTCAATAAGTTAGGAAAGATTGCGGTTAATGTTGTTAATCAGGTGAATCGTTTAGGCTCTACTTTATCTCTTTCAGATCAATTGGTACATTGCGTCAGTGAAGTTTTGCCCGGATGGGATTTGGAAGATTTGGAAGTAATGGCGCGTCCTCTTGCTTATTCTATGCGTGGAGACAAAAATGATGAACTAGAAAATATATTAGCAACAATAGAACCTGTTGATTGGTACAATTTATCTGAAGTTGAACAGGCACGTTTGAGTTTAGCGATCGCGCTCTATGCTATATCTCTAGTCAGTAGTTGATTTTTTCTTCATTTCTATATCATTGCTTTACAGTCACTATAATTGTTATAAACACAGGGGGAGCACAAAATCTTCTGTTAAAACAGCGCTCAGGGTTTCTCTGGGGCTTAGAATCCCGCGTTGTCGCGCTAGCGCAACGTCGGGAGTATATCAATTTCCATCTCAACCACCTAGTTAGGTAGTGTAGATAACATTGCTGCTGCTTGAGGAGAAATTAATTCCTCCATTGGAGCTGGTGCTGCGAGGTCTCCTGGTAGAAATATACGAATGCTGACGGCCACCATAGCAATTAAAAATATGATGATTACAATTAATGGAGCAATATATTGACGAAAAATTTGCATTGTTGTTTTTATGTCTCAAAGTGAAGTTTAACAGCAGAGAAGTTCTATGAAACTTTTCGGCTTTGCACAGTGACAAACGATTAGGAAAATTGAGGAATATGTAGCATAAAGCTTTACGATGTAACCTAGCTAAGTAGTGTCAATGACGACATCTTCAGGTTTTGGAGCTGGGGATTCATCGACTGGCAGGAACCTCCTGATTTCTGTCTGTGCCTCCGGGGAAACAGTAGTTGGAACATAATAATTGGATGTTTTGGATGTTTTAGACATTAAACTGCTTATAGAGACTGTACATTCATTATACCACTATAGTTAATGAAAATCCAAACTTGTAGATTAAAATTTTGGCAGTACGGTAGTGGATCAAGAAAGTGTGGGGATGGTAATATAGCTATTGTCCCGGAATACTTTTAATGATTAGGTCATGTCCTCTATGTGGCCATTGCAAAACTCGGGTATCGTGGAAAAACTAGCAATCTTGTCAAAGACATTATTGTTCCGAATGCCTGCAAACTTTCAGTGACCCCTTTGATACTCTCTACTATCCCAGAAAAGATATGACTCTGACTCAGGGGTGGTCGAAAGACTTAAATTCTCAGTCGATATCCGAATAAACAGCAGCAACAGTTTCAGAAGATATGTCGAAGCAATGGAACGGTTTGTATTCATCAACGCTATAGCTCTTGGTATTTTACAACCCACATTCGGCAGTTCCGGCATGTAGTACAAAAAGATACATGAATTATCATTACTATTTTGAGCCAACAAATTAAACAAATTAATTCTATAGAACACAAAAAATTAGTGGCATGAGTATTTTGGGCAAACCAGGGATTTCTTTTGGCAGCATAACATACAGGAGGGACTACAGAGCATGTTGTTCGCATAAAATATTTTTATCAGCTCTTCAATTAGTGCGATCGCGAAGCGGACTGGAAGTCTATCGCTTCTTATTATTGTTTCCCAGATAATATTTTTGACAACTTGAGGGTAAAAACTCTAAAATTAAGCTCCTTTCTTCTGTAAGATTAACCACTTTTGGCGATTGATTAATTCTCAAGAAATGTACGACTTGAAAGCATTGAAATATCCATCTTAATGTCGGAGTATTTGTTAGCTTTCCTAATGG
>JAKQYE010000327.1:0-167 GCA_023356605.1 Trichodesmium sp. MAG_R02
AAAATCTTGCTGTAAATATTCCAACCACTAGATATTACTCTTTCATTACCATTGTTGTTAAAGTTATTAAGGTTTGGCGAGCCACTATAGCTATAGTATGATAATTCCCCATTGGGTTTCTGAGCAAATAGAATACCAGAACCTCCTGAAAAAATCTTGCTGTAAAT
>JAKQYE010000327.1:267-5960 GCA_023356605.1 Trichodesmium sp. MAG_R02
TCCAACCACTAGATATTACTCTTTCACTACCATTGTTGTTAAAGTTATTAAGGTTTGGCGAGCCACTATAGCTATAGTATGATAATTCCCCATTGGGTTTCTGAGCAAATAGAATACCAGAACCTCCTGAAAAAATCTTGCTGTAAATATTCCAACCACTAGATATTACTCTTTCACTACCATTGTTGTTAAAGTTATTAAGGTTTGGCGAGCCACTATAGCTATAGTATGATAATTCCCCATTGGGTTTCTGAGCAAATAGAATACCAGAGGTACCTTGAGAATTCACAACAGATGTAAAAATTGTTAAGATAGCGATAATACTTGCAAGTAAAACCTTTGCTATGGGACTTTGTATAATTTTCATTTCCAGCCGTTCCTTATATTTATAAAATCATTTAGGATTATTATATACAATGAGAATTAAGCTAATACTCCTATACAAATGCGTATTAGTAAGTTAAAAGTTATAATTTAGAATTGAGAATTCAGAATTTGGAATGGTTTTTTATGCATAGTGGCATACAATCAATTTGTCGTTTAAATGCACAAAAGCTTATTGAGAATTTATTTCTTGAAATTTCTTCAATAACCAAGGATAAACTTGACCTTGGTTTGTTTGGCAACTGCGTTGAAGTGCTTCTTCTAAAAAAGAAATAGCTAAACCAGAAAAAACTTGAGATCGATCAATTTTTCTACTTCCTCCATCCCTAACTGCAAAAGCAATAATTTCTAGATTCTGTACGTCAACTATCCAATATTCAGAAACATTCATTGCTTCATACAACAAACGTTTTTCACCTTTATCATCAGAAATAGAGATATTAGCAACTTCAATAACAAGATTTGGTGGAGGATAAATATCTAGATTGATAATAGAAGTTCCCCTAGGAATAACATTTGCATTTTCACCAATGTAACAGGAGACATCCGGTTGAGCTTCTCGAAACCCAGTTTTGCGGTAGGTGCAGTTATCTTTAAGGTTGAGGTTAATATTTCTAGTAGCAGCAAAAATACTAACAGCACCAATGATAACTGCATGGTCATTAGCATGGTCATTTCCCAATGGTGATATTTCGATTCTAAGCTTTCCTTTGTGATAGTAGCTTTTAGCTTTTTCGTAAGTTGGGTCTTGAATAGTTTGGATATATTCATCCCAAGTTGCTGTTACCCAGGTATTTGTGGTTAGTTGGGTTTGAGTTTGATTCATTGTCGAAGAATTTTAATTTTGGGAGATATTTATTAGTCTGTCAGTTACAACAGATTTTATCTTAAGTCTAGCTTATGGAAAAGAGAAGCGCATAAGGATTTGGCCACGGATACATGGATGGACTTTGCAAAGACAAAAAAGGGGAAGAATCTTAAGAACGAAAGGCAGAAATCAGCTACAGAGGCAAGATGATCCGAAAAGTAAAATTTGTAGTGGACTCAAAGGAAAGAGGAAAGTAAGGATAAAGGGAAACTTGATATTGTTCTTGAGTAATTTTTTTGTTGAATAAAAAATCATGTGTGTAGACGAAACTGACCCAATAACATTTCTTATTCTTATATAATCAGAGTTTTTAGTAGCAGGCAACCCCTTCGGTGCAATTTTTAGGTATCTCTACACAATGAAAATTATTGAGGATTTATGTCTTGAAATTCCTTTAATAATCAAGGATAAACTTGACTTTGATTTGTTTGGCAACTGGGCGGAAGTGCTTCTTCTAACATAAATTTAAGAATTTTCTAAATATTCTTGAAATGGTTCCAAAATAATTCCTAAAATTTTATCTACTTCTTTAATGTAATATTCCCCTGCATCTATACGCACAATTTTTTCTTCAAGTGTTAAAAATTTCCAATTTGTTCCGGTTGTAACTGCACCATAAATAACCTTAACTGGATTCCCAGAACGCTGATTAAATAATTGCGCTCCAACCATACTAGCAACACATTGTCCTAAACCTCGAATAATATTTTCGTTTTTAGCTTCAACGATGGTAATAACTGGAGCGGTAAGAAAATATTGTTCAGGGGAAAAACTGAGCAAAAAATCACAATATCCTTGTAATCCTAATTCTTCTTCTACATTAAATTCTGTCCCTGAAAAGAGGCTAATTTGATAATTTAATTGTCGTCTAACATCGGCTAAAATTTGAGAAATTAATAATTCAGAACGAGCTTTTTCTGTATTAATAGCAGTTGCTAATGGAATATATTCTCGTAAGATAGTTGTGAGAATTTCAGAAGGTTTAACTGGTTGAATTTCGTCAAATAAATCTTGGTTTTCTTCTAGTGTTAATTCAAAATTTTTCTGGGCATTTTCTAGTGTAAATTTACTGTAAGAAAGATTGCTCATAATTATTATTTAATGAGGAGCAAACCAGAGAATTATAGTTATTTTAATTTAGATTGAGACAAGTATTTCTTGCTATAACTGAGTTTCAGCAGAAAAAGTTTTCCATCTCTTTTTGAAATGACTATACATCAAATTTGTTGACTTACGAGGAACATAATTCCTTTGATGGTTATAGAAATAGGCTATTATATTTAATATTTTTTTTTATATTTGCTTTTTCTATCAGCAATCTCTCAATCCTTTGAGGCAATATTCTCTTGAAAGAGACTCTCTGCATATTGCCTTGATATTCAGAATATTAAGGAATAAATAGGCTATTCAGTATCTTAATACCCCATCCTAAACCCCTAACGAAAGACAAAGAAGTAAGTTCCAAATTATCAAGTATTAAAACAGCCATTGTCCCAATGACCTTGGCTATTTTAGTAGGTTTTGTATTCGACTGGCTTAATTTTCCTATTAGTTGGTTGATTGGCCCAACGATTACTTAAATTGTCTATGCAACTCTTAAAGGTAGTCCCCAAAAATTACCCAAAATTATAATGATGCTGGGTAAAGCGCTTATTGGTATTGTTACAGGATTTAGATTTGCTCGAGAAACAGTTAATGTAGTAAGCAGTTATGCTGTTTCTGTTATAGGGTCAGAACTTACGCAGATGAACCACAGAAACCTGGTTTCTTTGCGTAAGCCCTAGTTAATTGAGTAGTAGCCAAAATAGCAAATCTAATAAACTATTTTAGGTCAAACAGTCCACTACAAGATGGCTAACAAATTAATCCCTATATCCATACCATAATCATTGTGAGCTTACTAAATTAAAGCCGCCATTTTCACATCATTAGTTGCCAACAACTCCTGCAACTCATCAGAGTCTACAGTCTCCTTATCAACCAAAATCTCCGCCAACTTATCCAAAACATGACGGTTGCCTACTAAAACTTCTTTTGCACGACGGTAAGCTTGGTCCACCAAATTACGAACTTCATCATCAATAGCAGCAGCAGTTTCCTCAGAAAAATCCCGCTCAGACATAATATCTCTACCTAAGAACATATTACCATTCTGACGGCCAAGAGCCACAGGACCGAGGCGATCGCTCATCCCAAACCGAGTCACCATCTGGCGGGCTACACGGGCCACCTGTTGCAAATCATTAGAAGCTCCAGTGGTCACTTCTTCATCGCCAAAAATAATCTCTTCAGCAATACGACCACCCAAAGCTACAGCCATCTGATTTTGTAGATAAACACGGGAATACAAACCAGAGTCCATCCGCTCTTCACTAGGAGTAAACCAAGTTAAACCACCAGCTCCACCACGAGGAATAATGCTAATCTTCTGTACTGGGTCATAATCAGGCATTAATGCTCCAACCAAAGCATGACCAGCTTCGTGATATGCTACCAACTCCTTGCGCCTCTCGCTCATTACTCGGTCTTTCTTCTCTGGGCCAGCTAATACCCGGTCAATGGAATCATTAACTTCGTCCATAGAAATTTCTGTTAAATTGCGACGAGCTGCCAGAATAGCTCCCTCATTTAATAGATTAGATAGATCTGCACCAGTAAATCCAGGTGTCCGACGGGCAATTTTCTCTAAGTCTACATCTTTGGAGAGACTCTTGCCACGGGCATGAACGTTGAGAATTTCGAGACGACCTGCATAGTCGGGGCGGTCTACTACTACCTGACGGTCAAAACGACCAGGACGGAGTAGGGCAGCGTCTAAAACGTCAGGGCGGTTAGTAGCAGCGATAATAATGATACCTGTGTTACCTTCAAACCCGTCCATCTCAGTGAGTAGCTGGTTCAAAGTTTGTTCTCTTTCATCATTACCACCACCTAAACCAGCGCCTCTTTGACGACCCACTGCATCAATTTCATCTATAAATACGATACAGGGAGCGCTAGACTTGGCCTGTTCAAATAGGTCACGAACACGGGAAGCACCCACACCTACAAACATTTCTACAAATTCAGAACCGGAGATGGAGAAGAATGGGACTCCGGCCTCTCCTGCTACAGCTTTAGCTAGTAGAGTTTTGCCTGTTCCGGGAGGGCCTACTAATAGTACACCCTTAGGAATTTTGGCTCCTATTGCTGTAAAGCGATCGGCATTTTTGAGGAAGTCCACTACTTCAGTTAGTTCTAGTTTGGCTTGTTCGATACCTGCTACATCGCTAAAGGTAACTTGGGTTTGAGGTTCCATTTGCACTCTAGCCTTTGATTTTCCAAAGTTCATAGCTTGGCTACCAGGTCCACTTTGAGCGCGACGTAGTAGGAAGAACAGTCCCACCAATAATAGGATGGGGAAGAATAAACTGCTTAATGCTCTGACCCAGAAACCTTCTTCATTCTGAGGTAGTACTGAAATATCTATATTGTTTTGAGTCAGAATGTTAATTAGGTCAGGGTCATTAGGTAGATTAACTCGAACTATAGTACCGTCGGCGACTTTGACTCTGGCTACTGTCCGGTCAGCACTTATACTAACTTTATCTACATTTTTGCTTTCTACTTGCTGAATAAACTGACTATATTTCCAAGTTTCGCGAGTTTGGGGTTGTTGATCGAAGAATGCTGTGGCTAAGGCGATGACTACTATTGCCAATAGGGCATACAGGCCAGCGTTTCTCCACTTTTTATTATTCACGATTGGTTGCTCCTTCTAATTGTTTATGATATGGGAACTATTTTATTCATTCCTGGTATATTAACTTATGTTAACTTATTTCTAATATGTTATCACATTCCTAACTATAGTGCTACGGGCAAGTTAGGAGTTAAAATTCAAAATACAAAATTCAAGATTTAAATCATTAAGGAGTCATACCTGAGTGAACTTTAGCATTTATAAGTGCCTTAATCTTTGCCTCAACTGCCATAAGTGATAACTGACATGACTAATTTGAACTATCTAGAAACTTGAGGATGGCTGAAGTCGTTAAAAGAGGGAAAATCAATAGATTACAATTCTAATCCTTTGCCTTGGTATTCTTATCCTGCTATTGAATTTATTGAAGATAAATTAAAGAGTGATTTCCGAGTATTTGAATATGGGAGTGGGCAATCAACTTTGTGGTATGCTCAAAGAGTCAAAGAGGTAATCTCTGTAGAACATAATCCTGATTATTTTTGTAAAATAAAAAGTTATACGCCAGAAAATGTCATACTTTCTTTATTGGAAGATAAAGAAAGATATGCTGCTGAAATTAATAGATATAATGATGGTTATTTTGATATAATTGTAATTGATGGAATTAATAGGGGACGTTGTGCTGAGTTGTGTTATCGGAAATTAACAGCAAATGGCTTGATAATTTTTGATAATTCGGATCGAGAAGAAAGTGAT
>JAKQYE010000328.1 GCA_023356605.1 Trichodesmium sp. MAG_R02
CTTCAGTAATTACTTGTTGCTGATGTTGGAAAATCTTAGTTTTCCACTGTTTTAAAACCTCCTCACTCATCTTTAGAATAGGTTGCTTTTCAATAAGCACATTAGGATTATAATCAAATAACCCATAGTATATAAAGCATGAATATAATTCATACTAATGCTTTTATTCTTACTCTGACTAAACTATATATTGTTAAGATTACCTTTTCATAATTAAATTCTTTGAATATAAACCTTTATAGTGCTACTTCAAATATTTTTATTAGCCTTATTACATGTTCTACAAATATTCTTTTTTCAGCTCTTTTTAACCTTAATTATTATTTGGAAGATTTCCAATGAGTCAATAATTCATAGCTTAATAGGAGAGTTATGAACCTGGTCGCTAGCTAATAGCTAAATGGTTCAAAAATAATACAAGAACCTTGCTCAACACTTCAGTTATAAATAGGGTTTGCTGAAAAAGTATGCATGGCTTCAGGTAGGAGGACCGAGTCAGGGGTTAGAAGAATTATAGAGGAAGTAGGAATAAAAATTGTCCCTTGATATTTCTGCTCTTGTCAGCCCTTAATACCTTCCTTTTTGAACTTAAACCACCAAAAAAGAAGCATTTTTTGGAAAAAAAAACGCTAAAATCCTTATATTATTTGACATCCTCCCCAACCTAAAGGAACGGGAGTTCTTACCGAGCCTTGGCCCCTCGTTCACATCCTCCCCGGCCTAAAGGCACCGGGTTTTCTACCGAGCCGTAGCTCCTCGGCGAGTTGACATTTCACAGGCTGCCACTACCTTGGCAGTAGTCTTACATTTGCCGACCCGTCCATTTTTCGTCTCGAATTGTCCACCCGCGACCAATGTATTTATTGCTAACTCAAAAGCATGATAACATGACCTGTGAAAAAAAATCAACTAAAAAGTCGCCCTAGAAGGGCGAAGCTTTGAAACCCAATTTTTAGGTAACTTGATTTTATACACAAACGATGCTAATGGACATAATATAAAAAGTTTTTTCGTTTTCAAAAAAAAATTCTCAAAGTTAATCAAAAATGGAACTTAACTCATTAGAGGAAGAAAAACTAGCACCTTGGCGATCGCCCCTAGCCAGAGCCATACATAAAAACCGGAGCCTTACTTATGCTCGTTACCTCCAGTTAGCAACAGCTACTCCTGAAGGCCAACCTACTAATCGTACTATCGTATTCCGAGGTTTTTTAGAACAAACCAATCAGCTAAAGTTTATCACCGATAGTCGTAGCCAAAAAGTCGAGGAAATAGAGAAAAATGCTTGGAGCGAAGTCTGCTGGTACTTTCCCAAAACCAGAGAACAATTTCGCCTCAAAGGGAAACTGGCCTTAGTTCAAGCCGATAACCCCCATCCCAAACTTGCCAAAGCTAGGCAAACTACATGGCAAGAAATCTCAGACAATGCTAGACAGCAATTTACCTGGCCTCATCCCGGAAAAAGTAAAGTACAAGCCAGTGCTTTTAAGTTGCTTCCACCAGATAAGGCCAGCCCCCTATTCAACTTTTGTTTATTATTACTAGACCCAACAAAAGTCGAGCATTTAGAACTCAGAAAAGAACCACAAAATCGCTGGCTTTATCAAATTGATATTTATAGAACTTGGACTACTCAAGAGATTAATCCCTAAAGTCCTTACAGTGCTTTTCGGGCACATGACCTTACATCACAACCAGAAACACATTAAGGACATTCCATGGTTTATCCAAATGAAAACCATTGTATGTCATTCCAGTTATCACTCATCAATACTTCTAACTAAACTCAGGGACTTGAAATACTAAATCGAATATTTTTTCTTTTCCTTGAAAAGGGAAGTCTGAGAAATTATTTTTTATCATATCCAGTTTCTTTCTTTTACCTTTACCTTAAAAGGCTTATAATTCTGGTGGTTTAGTTAAATTTCTGAGCCATCCAAAAAATCCTAAATTATTGAGTCGGGAAGATTATAATTAGTGTCATTAGCATCAGATTCGAGGTTAGGCATCGTCACAACAGATTCTAACTTCAGCAATTGAGATTGTGAACTTTTGATCAGTTTCACTTGTTCCTCAAGAGAATCAATTTTATTCAACAATGCACGAATAACTGTAGCCTCAGAATCAGGTAAACTACCGTGTTCTAGGGGATTAACCTTAACTCCAGAACGATATACAACTCTACCAGGTATTCCCACCACTGTACAATCAGAAGGCACATCTCTCAAAACTACAGAACTAGCACCAATACGAACATTACTACCAATGTTAATATTGCCAAGAACCTTTGCTCCTACTCCAACAACTACATTCTCTCCCAAGGTAGGATGTCGTTTGCCAGTTTCTTTTCCAGTACCGCCAAGAGTTACTCCTTGATAAATCAGACAATAGTTTCCTATAATAGCAGTCTCTCCAATTACAACACCCATACCGTGATCAATAAATACACCTTGACCAATAAAGGCCCCTGGGTGAATTTCTACTCCAGTTAAAAAGCGGGCTATATGAGAAATTAAACGAGGTAGGAAAGGAAGTTTATAAGAGTATAAACTATGAGCTATGCGATGAAATACTAAAGCCTGAAAACCAGGGTAGCAAATTAGAACCTCTAACCAGTTTCGAGCAGCAGGGTCTCTATCAAAGATAATTCGGAAATCAGCCAACAGAGTCTTAAACACAAAAATTTACCTTTTTTTGGTTGAGTTAGTCAGTTTAACATTTAACATTATTATACTCAAATATGAATTAAATTAGTTACTTAAATTGGCACAAAAATATTATGTTTTTAATTCCTAATTACTATAATATTGATGTTAAGTAAGTTTAGTTTAAGCTTAGATTATCTCTATTTAAAGATAGTTTGGCAGTCATTTGAGTTATCAATACCTCCTACTTAAGTGAAAAACTTGAACTCCTAAATTTTATTTTTTATCCCCTTGACAAGGAGGAGTTTGAGATATTCTTCATTCCATCTATTAACAGGGTATTGGACAGAGATATTTATTTTTTTTACTTGAGAAAGTAATTTCATATTATACTCGAATCTGAATTGAATTAGTTACTGATGTTACGTACCCTATATCTGAATCTCTTAATATTGCCTTCTTAACCATTTGTTAAAACTATTGAAATATTCTTGAGCTGAATAACATCAGTTAGTTACTGAAATTGGTCTAGAAATACTACTATTACATCTTTATTCTTAATTACTATGGTGTTAAGTTAGCTAGTGACGACTGTCTTGATTTTAGAACCAATAGACTTAAGACAATGGTTACATGTTCCCCGGTGGTTTTTTATAGCAACGTGGGTTGGCATGTTTACATGACACAAAATACTACTAATGTAATACATGTGAAATTATTGCTAATAGCAGCATAAGTTTATACTACATTTAAATACGACAGTAAGATGTAAATATGTGAGCGCTCATTGTTATAGTTATTTTAAATAATAATGAAACACTTTTTCTGCTGAAACTTAGTTATAGAAAAAAAAGTCTCAATCTAAATTAAAATAACTATATGTATCAATAGTCTCGGTAGTTATTTTTTGGCATTTATAAAAATTAATACTCAATATTTTATTGAATTACTATAGTTTTAATTTTTCTTGTTTCTATTTTCTTGTCCACTTTCCCCTTTGCATACTTTCTCTTACCCTATTATTTTTTTGTCAAGAAGCTACCCTTGTGAGCTGCTCCCTAAAACAGAAGAATTTTCTAGCTTACCAGTGTGACAATTGCTCTATCATAAAAATTAAATTATTAACCTTAACACTTTATTTATAAATAAAGAAACTATGCTGCGTGAATTTTCTTTTTATTTTGGGTTACGGAAAATAGAAGAGGATAACCTCTTATCTCAGAAACGTCAGTCACCCTTAAGATACCGAACAATAGTAATGATTTTGTTGACCACAACTATTGTTGCTCTACAAGTGACTCGCCTGGCTCAACTACAATTAGTCCAAGGCAAACAGAATAGGGAACGAGCAGAAAACAACCGCATTCGACCTATTCCAGTCCCTTCTAATCGAGGGCTAATCCTAGACCGCCATGGCAGAGCCTTTGCATCTAACGACCTTAAGCATTCCATATATTTATGGCCAAAAGAACAACCGAAAAAGCAATGGAAGATTACTGCAGCTAAACTCAGTGCCGTTATTAATATGCCAGCCGACGAAATTCTTGAAAAAGTAGAAGAGGCAATTATTTCAGGAGAAAGGAATGTACATCTTAGCTATCAAGTTAGTCGTGATACTTTTATTACTTTACAAGAAAGAGGTGAAGAATTTCCTGGTGTAGAAGTCAGACCTGAGTCAATTCGTTATTATCCTTATGGACAATTAGCATCCCATGTCATAGGATACCTTGGTGAAGTTACACCAGCAGAACTAAAAGCTAACCCAGAATACCAACTGAGAATGATGGTTGGTAGAATAGGAATTGAATCTAGTGCTAATGATGTACTAGCCGGAAAATGGGGTCAACAGTTGATAGAAGTCAATGCCCAAAATAGAGAAATAAGAGTCTTTAAAGAAGAAGAGAAAGAGGCTAAAAGTGGAAAAGCGGTCAAGTTGACCCTTGATATAGACCTTCAAAAATCAGCAGAAACAGCTCTGGGTTCTCGCAAGGGGGCAGTAGTTATTTTAAATGTCAATACAGGGGAAGTTTTAGCAATGGCAAGTTATCCCAGATTCAACCCCAATGTCTTCACAAAACCTATGCCTGAAGAAAAATGGCAAAGTCTTCATAGTGAAGAGCAATCATTTTTAAATCGGTCTCTGGAAGGTTATCCTCCAGGTAGCACATTTAAAATAATTACTGCTGCTGCTGCTATGGGGTCTGGCAAGTTTTCTCCCTATTCAATTATCCAAACTTCTGATTCTATTTATGTTGGAGGTATTTCTTTTAATGAACATAGTGGGGGATATGGTCCTATTGGTTTTAGAACTGCATTAGCTTATAGTAGTAATACTTTCTTTTATATAACTGGTATGAGTATTGGTCCCAAACAAATAGCTCAATGGGCATATAAACTTGGTTTAGGGGGTAAAAATTTAAACCTTCTGGGCATACCTGCTGCATATAATGGTCTCATTCCTACTGAAGAAGATAAACGCAAAATTTATAATGATGCCTGGTATTTGGGTGATACAATCACTATGGCAATTGGTCAAGGTCTAGTTTTGGTGACACCTTTAGAGTTGGCAGCAGCAACAGCAACCATCGCCAATGGTGGGAAGCAGGTTAAGCCTCACTTATTTGCAAATGAAACTAATTCCCCAGAAATGAAACCTATTCCTATAGGATTGAAACCAGAATATGTCAATACGATTAAAGAAGGAATGATTGATGTTGTTGACTATGGTACAGGACAATTGCTTAATGATGGTACAATTCCACTCACAGGAGGAAAAACAGGTACATCAGAAATAATGGGACAAAAGTCTCATTCCTTGTATGTGGGTTTTGGGCCTGCCAAGGGGGCAAAAATTGCGATCGCTGTGATTGTTGAAAATGGTGGTTATGGTTCTACTTCTGCTGCTCCAGTTGCTAAAAAGGTTTTTCAAACTTATTTCAACAAGTATAGCCAAGCTAAACTGAATTAGTTTTGCTAGAAGGCAATAGGCAAGAATAGGGAATTTGTGCTAAGCTAGTCATATGAAAGCTTAAAACTTCTTGCTAAATCTTCATTGAGAGTACAGAGTAGGAAGTAGAGCTCGACCAAATAATAAACTATCGTACATCTATATTTTATATTCCTTCTGTTGTTGACAAAGATAATTGCTATAGGATTTAGTATAAATTATAATCCAAAGTTTCCCTAAGAATAGACATCTGCGAAAATAGTCAAACATCTAGAGGACTTACGCAACGGTACTAATTATAGTGGCAATATCTTGAAAATGATAATTTTTTGCACCATATATAGTGGTCCTGCGTAAGTCCTGATCT
>JAKQYE010000329.1 GCA_023356605.1 Trichodesmium sp. MAG_R02
AGCAAGATGCTCCCACTCCATGGATTTTACTATTTACCTTGTACTTTATCTGCCATAAATATGTAAATCAAATTTTGAGCAAATTATTAACTATATTATCTCAGAAAAGATGATTGTAATTTGCATTAAATTAAACTCGATAAAAATGGTTACCATCCTCAAAAAATGGTGCTATCTTAAAAATGTTAATCAAATATTATAAGGTAGTCTACCTGAGCAAGATGCTCCCGTGGGCGGACTTCATAACAATAGAAAGCACTGTAAGTAACAGTTAAATCTCTCAGGACTTACGCAGGCAAACTGAGAAACCCCGTTTCTCGTAGATACTTATGTGTTAAAAACAATGATTTACTAAAGAATAGTGAAATATTAAATTCAACTCTAATTTTATCTGCCTTCCCCACGACAACAGTAGGATTTTTACTTAATCAAATCTATGAATTTTAATAGGATAAAACCGATGAAACTACCCCCAAAACCTCAAATCCCAGATTCTCAAGAAACTATTTTTTGGCTGAAATTTCAAAGCCAAATAATTGAGAAACTCCAATCCCATGAATATATTTTCCCAGACCAAAAAAATAACAAAAATTTTGCCCTTTTATTCCTGACATTCTGGTCTTGGTCGAAAAAGCAAATATGCATCGACTCTGATGAACTACATGGTAATGCTTATGTTTCTAAAGAACTCACTAAAGCTGCATTGGTGGTCGCTTCTGTAGGAACGATCGCTAATAGTATTAATGCCGCGACTACTTTACCTTTTTTCTTGCTCACCTTTAAAGATTTAGGATTGTTTGCTTGGCCATTGGCTTTGTTAATTAATGTGTATTTAATTAAATTTGGCAATAGTTCTGCTAATGCGGCTGCAGATAAACAACCTATTACTATCGGCTGGGCTAGGATAGGTATGGCGGGTTTTATATCCTTGAATCTTGTTCAGTCTGTGGTTGCTGGGGTCGGGGCAGAACTGTTATTAAACCAGTCAGGTTTAAGCCGAAGATTGGGAGAAGAGTTGGTTTCTCAGTCTGTTTTTGCACCTTTGGAAAATAAAATATCCGATATTGAGAAGGAAAAGAAATTTGCGATCGCAACTCGCCAAGAATGTCAAATCTTACAGCAAAAGCTAGAACGGCTCCCTACCAATGACTTGAAGAGAGATGAATTTCATCTCAAAGCTTATGGTTCATACGCAGATAGGATCAGCCAGGGTGGTTATAAGTCTTATCAAGAAGACCCTATAGAACAATGGCCTTTATGCCCTAAGGCTAACGCTTTAGAAGCTAGAAGCGATCGCAATCTTCAGGGGCCCCGGGAAGATTACCAGGAAAAGATTAAGGAGGTAAAAAGTTATGGAAGTGCTGCTGCTTATCTTAAAGCAGTTAAACCAGAAATCTATGAACGTAGATTTGATCAGGTTGGAAATATTCGCTCAGGTACGGAGGCTGCCAGGGTCGCTGTTATCTTGTTTACTGATAAATTCTTGGGCTTTCAATGGGCTGATTTAGGACTTAGTTTGTATTTATTTAGCCTTTCTATAATTACTTCGGCTATAGCTATTTTATTGGCTATTTTCTACTCTAATAGAGAGGATGTGCAAATATCTAAAAGTGATGGGGTAATTCAAGCTAAAAATGTTTTTATTGGAGAAACTATTTCTGATTTCAATAAAACTCAGCAAAGTCAAGAGGATGGTCAGTTATTAAAGGTATTTTTTGATGAGGTTAAATCCACTGGGGTTTGTGATTATCCCCCATATGTTGAGTATATTAAATATGCTAGAAATATGGAAAAATCACAATATTTAATGGAGGATTTAATAGTAATTGAAACGGCTTTAGAACAGGTTAAAGATGGCTGCCAGCAGTTAAAGGATAGTACTAGGGATTCGGAAATTACTGCCGCTAGAAATTTGATCCATCAAGGTTGCGATTCTATTAAGAATTTGGCTGCCAGTTACTTCCAGAAAGATGTTCGAGTTAAGGAGTTAATTAAAACACTGGAGTATGTTCAAGGTTATCTTCAATATTTTAATCTGACTTTACCTTTAAAACCTCGCCAAATTGGCTATATTGAAGAAGTCTTAACTTCTAGTATTAATTTGGGCGATCGCCTGGATCAGTCTATTCATAAAAAATATAACAGTATCATAGGAAATAACTAATGTCTACTAAAAAGTTACTAGCAAATGAGGCAAGAAAAATGGTTACAGTTAAGAATGAAAACCAAGAAGATCAACATTTGATTGAGAGTTTAGTTAGGGGTTTTTACAATTTATTTGGGATAGAAACTCTGAGGGATAAAGAGTTTTGTCTGGCTCTCAAAAAGGGTCGAAAAGATTTTAGAAAAACTCGATTAATTAACCCTGATTTAGTTGGGAAAAATTTAGATGGTATTAACCTAAGTGGAGTTAATTTAAATAAGGTTAATCTTAGTGAAGCTTCCTTAATTAAGGCGCAATTACATAGGACTAAAATGGTAGGGGCTAATTTAGATTCGGCTAATCTCAAGGGGGCTAATCTTAGCCGAGCTAATTTAAAAGATGCTCAGGCATCTTGGGCAGATTTAAGAAATACAAATCTGAGCAATACTGTACTTCGTAATGCTAATTTAACGGGTGCAGATCTCGATAAATCACAATCAATTTTGGAAGCTAAAACAATGTTTGCTAGATTCGATCATGCCCGCTTACCTGATGGTGTAGTTTTAGTTAAGTATTTTCGATTCTTTCTCAAAAAACGCTCATGAAAAAAGATTACGATATTTTCAAATTAATACTCTGGCTAATTGGGTTTCCATGGCTGGTGAGGCACCACTATAGGTTTTGTGCTCAGGAAGTAGGTAGGGATGTTGCATGCAATGTCCCTATTTATTTGTTGGAATAATTAGTATTTTGGGTAAATTTTGAAATTTATGTAGTGCCCGTATATTACCTCTGTGTATCTGATGATCAGGGAAAGGTATGTATATAGTCTATCAGGACTTACCCAAAGAAACCCCCTTAAGAGGGTAAATCATTGTTTTTAACACATAAATATCTAGGAGAAAGCGGGTTTCTCAGTTTGCCTGGGTAAGTCATGTTAGTAAATATTTCTATTTGGATGCGGCTATGAAGGACTGGGTGATGGGAAGTGCATTGCTGGGTTGTTTAATGGGTGCGGCTTTTTCGGGGATTTTTAGTAATAATATCAGGTATAAGAATTTTCTCATACTTTTGGCTTTATTGTTTACTATTTCTGCCTATGGCTCAGGACCGCCTGGTTTGCTGATGATTAGTAGCACATATAATTTCCATTGACCCCCTGACCTTACCGTCCTACATTCCTTAGCTGTCTTTGGAATGGTCAACCCTAATGAGAGTTTAATTAACTTCCTGTTCGTCCCCATATCAGTCTTTATTTATATTTCTCCTAGGATTAAATTGGCCCTTATGCTGATAAAAATGGACATCACATAGAGCTAAAATTCTCATAGAATCTTATTACTGGAGTCCCTCATTCATTAATTGAGCGATCGCCCAATTCCTAACAGCAGAATAAATGTAATAATGATCTCCACCCACATACTTCTGATATTTATTATTTGGCAAAAGATTGAAATCACTATCTAGAATTTGCTCCATCACATCCAAAATTTTATGAGGAGCACAAGCATTTTCCAAATCTTTTCTATCATAATATTGTTTATGGCCCAATGAATTTCTTTCCTCATATTTTTTTCGCATTAACTCTTGAGAAATTCCCTCACCATGATGAATAAACTTATTGCGTAGACTACACCAATAATTTAGACTATTCATACCTTTTAAAATCATCAACCAAGATTCATATTTATTTGATTGTATAGATTTTTTTTTATTTATACAATCATCTATAAAGTCTCGTTTTTTATAGCGATTTTCCAGAGATGGGAAATTCTGTTTCTGGCCTAATTTATCAGCTATTGTTTCCAAAACTTTTTCATAAAAAGAACTAATTCCCACTAAAAAATTAGCCATCTGATTCAATTCATAATAAATGCGACATTGAGTATAAAGATTTAACAAAAGACAATAAGGCTGGAATTGATTAGTAATTTTTTCAGAAATATTAGCCGAATGATTTTTAGCTGTTATCTCGTCTAAATTAAAATAAGAATTAGCAACTTTGAGAGCTTCAATGACTTGATAAATCAAATAATTTATCTTAGAAATCTGAATATCATCTAAATGAAAATCCAAAAACTTCAAAGTATCTTGCCATTGCTTAATTAACTGAATAGCTCCATCAAAATCCCATCTTTTCTCTAATAAAACTTTCACGTCTTGATACTTCTGATTCCGCATATAACGCCAATAAGAAGTTAACTCACATTCTGAAGGTTCTCCTGCCAATATTTTAGCAGGAGACAAAATAGGGTCAATAAAAATTTGTTTATTGATAGAAGAAGCAAATGCCTGCATAGAAATGGCAGTTTTCATCTGGGGCGTTCCACCTTTCAGGCTGATTAATAATTCGCGATCGCTACTAATATACTTAACAAAAACACTATAATAATAATTAAGTAATTTATCTAAATCAACCGCAGGAATATCAGTAGGTATAATCTCAGAAATTAGGTGAATATTGTCTTGTTTTTTAAACCACTTTTGCAAGATTTGAAATAGATAAATTGAATCTTGGGGATGGAGAGGTTCTTGTCTAGTAACAAAGATATAGATATCCTTAACTTTAAACTTTTCCACAGCAGTTTTAATCACCCCACTAATTCGACCAGGGCGAATCCGAGAATGCCATTTTTCCTCATCTTTTTCATAGGCATTCAGCAATTTTTCTGTTAATTCCAGAAAAGAAAAAGGATTTCTAGGATTATCTAAATTTACTTTAACATCTAATTCCTGACAGAGAGAATGAGTAACAAAAAAATGTCGTAACTTTTGCTCATTCCACATATCTTTCTGATCATCAGTTAAAGCAGGATCATCAATATTAATATTAGGTTCACTGCGGTCAAAACCCACAGGAATAAAATATTCTTCAATTTTTACTGCTAAGTCTGAAGTGCCGATATTAGCAATTAGAATAGCCATTATTATTGCTCCTTTGTATTGAGATTTAATTCATTTCTAGGTAAAGGAAAAATTGTCAAATAATCTTTACCTACCCTACTTTTAAGCTTACTTAGAAATTCTTGGCGCTTACCATTTTTGGCACCAAATACTGTCACAACATGGAAATTAATCCCATCAACATAATTTAATTCTCGAATCTATACAGGAGAAGGCATAGTTTTATTTTTTTGTATGCTGCCACATATTTCTGAGTGATGATGTGACTCGCCCTTTTTTTCTATTTTTAAGTCTGGACTATGTAATGTATTTCATAGTTTGGTTTATTTTTTTCACATTTTCAGGGTAGCATAATTTTTAGGGCTTTGCAACATATTTTATGCGAATGACAAGTTTCTATTTCTGTAAGGGAATTATGTCCATTAAAAGGTTATTGGTGAGGTACTGGGTTAAGTTATGTCCCCTATATTTGTGGAGAAAGTTTTAGGGGATTTTTGTGATGGATCAACTTTTTTGTAGAGAAAATATCGGGGAAAAAATTGATTAGATATATATTATAGATTTGGATAAATTTAATGATGGAAACTATGAGTATTTAGAAAGGGTGTTAGGAGTTTTAATTTTGCCTGGTTCATTTTACTATTTAGATAATGACATAATTCTCAAACTAGCTACTTTTGATTGATTTGAATACACTCTGAACACTCTTGAGCTTACGTCAGCAAGGTGGTGGGACTTAGAAACTCGGTTTCTGGTAGAAACCGGGTTTCTTCTTACACGGTCTAC
>JAKQYE010000033.1 GCA_023356605.1 Trichodesmium sp. MAG_R02
CTTCAGGATGATAAATAATATGAGAAAAGAAGATAATTCCAGATTTGATTTCTAATACAATTACCGACTGGTTAGTGTAAATATTACGCTAACCAATTTTTCTTTTTGTCCAAAGTCCAAATATATAGTGTCTTTGCGTAAGTCCTGTAATTCTCAAAAAATGTACAACTTGAAAGCATTGAAATATCCATTTCTCCCTACTAATCCCACAACAAGATAACTGGAAATCTTGCCGGATAGGCGAGGCGAAGTAATTGATAGCCGATTCCGGCCATTCCCTGAAAGAAACCAGGATTGAAGGCGACAGTCGATAGGTTACCCAAAAGTTGATAACCCCCCCTTTGCTGCGCTTGTTGCACAAAATGAGTAGCTTTTTGACGTGCTATGTCTATCAACTGGGGACGCTTGAGAACAATTCCTGCGGTTAATAACAGTTCAATACGACCAAAATGACCGCAACAAAGATGATCTACGCTCTGTCCCATGTATTTCTGAGTATTTTCTAAAGCAATTTCCAACTCTTGACGGATAGCTGCACTGGATTCTATTCTTAACCCACCTAATCGCCCTAATCCAATACCAGCAGCCCCATGACACCACATCACTTTAAAGGTAGGTGGCATGGTTAAAAAATCAGGCCAGTTAAGCGCCTTAGAGGAAAAAACTGCCCTTTCGTAGGCTATGCCTTCCCTAGCTACATCTAAATACTCTTGCTCCTCCGTCACTTCATACAGTCGCACCAAGGCGTAAGCAATCCCTGCTGCACCATGAGAAAAGCCTGTAAGGGGCTGCTCCGTGATGGTTTTCCAAGCTCGAGGATTACCCTCAAAGCTGATTCGCTTCTTAATGAGAATCTGCCCGCATTTGATCGCTTGTTGTAACACCTTGGCAGCTCCTGTCTCCCGATAAAGGGTTAATAAACCCAACATAGCCCCTGCCGCTCCACCAATAGTGTCTAATTGGCGATCGCATTCTATCCTCTCCGAGGTGATAAAATTAGCCATTTTAACTCCATCTTCTAAAACGGTTTCATCTCCTAAAAACTTGCTAATCTTAACCAAGGCATAAATAATAGAACCAATTCCTGTTCCGGCGCCGATTCCGATTTGTTGGGCAAATTTTGAGCTTAAGGTAAAATTAGATTGGTTTAACAGTTTTTTTAAAGGAGCCAACGCTCTAAGTGCTAGGACGCGAAAAGAGTCTTCTCTGGTTATTGGGAATAACGCACTCAAAAATAAAGCTATCCCACAATTGCCATCATAAAGACTATACCCTAATGGCTGAAATTGAAAGCGATTACTATAGTCAACATAGCTAAATCCAAACCAGCGAGCATTTTCAAATTGATCTACTATGGAGCGATTACAGATATCACTAGCGATTTGCCTGGCTGCATCAAGAAACTGATCAGAGGTTAAACAAGGTATAGAAGGAGAAGGTAACGAGGGTATGGAGGATAACGATTGATTTTTGTCAAATCTGGCTGCAAAACTCCCCCGAACTATGGCAACTTGCTGCTTTAAATCTTTACTACTCATGCCTTGTAAGCGCTTGATAAATCTCTCATAGCTTGAGCTGAGGTAATCTGTAATAGGTTTACTGACTCCAACTGTTAAGGCGTTACTGCTAGCCATGCTACCAAAATAGGGAATATCAAGTTGTTCCATAGCAGCTAATTCCGCAGATAAGATTGGCCAAGCTGTCGGTTTTTCCTCCCCATTGAGAAAGGTACGGCTCAAAATATCGATTTCAATGCTGCGGTCTACCCCATTTTTGAGAAACTCAGGAGCGAGAGTTTTTTGCAGTAGGGCTTCATAAACGTATGTAGCACGGAAAATAAATCTTACTTTCTGAAACTGAAGAGTAGTTTGTAGTTCTTTTTCATCTAAGAGTGCTTGCTGATTTTCCTCTAAAAAGTGATACATTTGGGTAAATCCCTTGATTAAATCTTCTTTATAGTCTTGGGGAGCTAATGCTACTCCATTTAATTTGGGAATGTTAGCTTGTTCGGCTAAAGTTCCCCGTTCTTCAAGGAGATAAACTTCATCGGTGTTGATAAATTTCCATCTTGGTAAACGATAGGGGGCTTTTTGAGGGGTGACGCTCCCTAACCCACTAATATCGTAAGCAATCGCGTTATCTGGGCTAAAATCCCAACGAGGTAACAATCCTGTTCGCAATACTGAATCCCATAACTGGCGATCGCCAGTCATGCTCTCTTCTAGAGAACCGGAGAGAGCTTTTGCCTGCGGGTGCATCAAGGTTTCGAGATCGATTAAAACTAAATGTTCGCCATGAGCGATTAAATTTTCATAATGACAGTCGTTAGCTCCCAAAACATAAAGCAAGCAAAGTAACATTCCCCCTCGCTGATAAAAGCGCTGTGCTGCTACTGTATCAGCACAGGGTTCTTGTTCTATATAGTCTAACACCCAGCCATAGGTATCGCGATCGCAGTGGCCGATGGTTTTAAAGGGGAGAGGAAACTGTTGTTGATTACACCAAGTTAGTAGTTGATTATAAGCAACTTCTAAACCAATGTTTTTAGGTTTATAGATGATTTTTTGTCCTGATTCCAAGGTTAAAATTAATACAGAACGTCCCCGATTATGAAAATCGGAGAGGGAACCTTGAATTTCCCTAATTTTCCCTTGTAGTTGAGGTACTGTAATGCGATCATCCTTCAGACGAAGGATAAATTCTGCGGTAGCTTCTACCCAAAAATTTAGGGTGGTTACCATTAATCTGGCTAAAACAGGATAGTTTTTCCACAAAGTCAGTAAGCCATCTTGTAAGAAGTTTTTAACAAAAGCTTGATAATAAGTTGTTTCGGGGGGTGTTAGGTCTAATTGTTTCGATAAATTTAATTGTCCTAGAAGTAAATTCAGTCCGTTGTAGATTGGCGGGCGAAATTGGCAAAATTCATGGTAAAGAGTTTTTCCTCCCATATCAACTAGCCGTTGAAGCAACATTCTTTCTAGGCTTTGGTAAGCTCTCGAGGAGAGTAAAGTGAAGGGAACTTGCTCAAAAGATATAGTAGTTATGGCTAAACGTTCACAGAGTTTTTTCCGGGCGACAATAATTGCGGACAACCAAATTTCTTCAAAGGGGAGGGGGTTATTTAGCTCAATGGGAAAGGAGGGAAATTCCTCTGTAACTTGGTTCAAATTAAACTTTGCTGTTGTTTCTATCCAAAGGGTTAAAATTTCTGTCCAGGGTGGCAGATAAAATTCTGTACCAATTTTTCCATTTGCTAGGAATGGTCTGATTGTTTCCAGGGTTAAATTATCCCACTCAAGGCGTTTTTTCAATTTACCCCAATCTCCATCCCCGATTCTTTGACACCAATTTTCTAAGCGTTGATTAATGATTTCTGTTTCATTACTTGACGATATCAAACAAGATATTAACTGACTCAATCTTTCTGATAATGAGCTTGCCTTCAAACTAATTTCTGATAATATATTGGTTTCAATAATCATTTATTTTGTATAGTAAAAAAAGTAACAGTTTTTATTTTAAGACAAATTATCTTCCTATTTAAGTGCTGATTTTTTTCTCTATAACAAGGGTAAAACCTCGTAATTTACCATCAGAAGTATTAAATTGTTGTAAGCTACGAATGCGTTCATTTGGATTTACTAAGTTAATAGTTTCTGCTGTTAGTTGTATTCCTGTTATTTTATGGGTAACATTAATAATAATCAGATTTTCACCTAGTTCTGATACCAGCATAAGAAAGTCAGAATAAGGGATATCTGGGCTTTCCAATAGCAAGGTATTTTCTTCAACTGCTTTACCAAAAAAATGAAGCGTTTCTTGTCTCCCATCAGAATAAGTATTTTGGTTAGTTTGTACCCATTGATTATTTGCAATTTTTTGTTCTAATATACTGGCAAACTGATAACGCTCTTTTCCTGTGGGATCTAAAGCTATCCAGTTTCCCTCCCAAGTTCCTACCAACTTTGGCAACACTTTAAATTCACTTATCTGATTCATGATTTTCTCAATAATTTTTAGCTAGTAATGTTTTTTGTTGGTTATTTGGTCATAACTTACGCAAACGCGATATATATAGCGTATGACAATTTTGACGATCTTCTTTGAATCCAAGTAACATGAAACAGATAATTTCAGATTTTTATAGATAATACCAAATTTTAGTCAACAGTTACAAACCCTTGTTTACTATGCTTTCAGTAAAGTATGTTGTTCAACCGGATTTCATATGACCTATTTGAAGGCCATGTTGATCAGACCTCTCCAGAAAAGTTTCTCAAGTCCTGAGCCCGTCGTTCCAAGAACGGCATTCTCGGAAAGGTCTATTTCATCAGGACTTACGTAAAGACACTACTTATAGTGTAAATATCTGAACTTATTATCAAAAATGCACTATATATAGCGGCACTACGTAAGTCCTGTTAATATTATACCTTAGTTGATAGAGTACACCATCCAATATTTGTCTCTATTGTCTTTGATTAGCTTGACAGTTTTATGCCCAATAATAGATAGTATCATTCTCGTGAGATAAACCCAAAAGTCCTCCAATGCTGTAACGAATCTTATTTCCTTTAACTTCCGAAATCGCATACCAGATACAGGCTCCATGAAAAATGAAAAATAGTTAAATCTCCCGCCTGGGGATTATAACGTCTTTGCTGATAGTTTTCCAAGTCTAATTCTTTTTTAGGAGTAGTCAATTCTGCTGGTAAACCATCATATAAAATCAATTCTCCTCCTACTTCTGGCGGGTCAATCACCATATAATAACTTAGACAATGTTACCTTGGTAAATTTGATTAATCCGGTCAGAATAATTCTCTAGAGAATTAACATCAGTTGTAATCCATTTCTGTTCCATGTCCAATTTCCTTGAATTCTCCTAACTGATCCAGGATTTGTTTACTAGCTCACTTCTCCCTAGATCAAAAAAACTACCCCAGCAATACATAGCATAGCATGAGTTTTAGTTCAGGACGCTTAAATATTTACAAAAGTCAACAAATTTATTTTTAGACCTCTCCAGAAAAGTTTCTCAAATCCTGAGCCCGTCGTTCCAAGAACGGCTTTCTCGGAAAGGTCTATTTCATATTATACCTTAGTTGATAGAGTACACCATCCAATATTTGTCTCTATTGTCTTTGATTAGCTTGACAGTTTTATGCCCAATAATAGATAGTATCATTCTCGTGAGATAAACCCAAAAATCCTCCAATGCTGTAACGAATCTTATTTCCTTTAACTTCCGAAATCGCATGCCAGATACAGGCTCCATGAAAAATAGTTAAATCTCCCGCCTGAGGATTATAACGTCTTTGCTGACAGTTTTCCAAGTCTAATTCTTTTTTAGGAGTAGTCAATTCTGCTGGTAAACCATCATATAAAATCAACTCTCCTCCTACTTCTGGCGGGTCAATCACCATATAATAACTTAGACAATCTTTAAGTTTCACAATTTTATGCAACTCTTCAAATCCCTCCATGTGGATAAATTCATTACCTTTATGTAAGGATATTCCCCCTTGATTGGGAGCAGTAAATCGCGCTTGAGCAGGTGAATAAATATTCCCGTTTTGGTGAGCAGGAGCAACTTTTCGATTATTTGAGAGTTTCGTAAAAACGCTTTTAACTGTTGCTTCATAATCCGCCGGCTCAAAAACCTCCTTTAACACCTCCCTGAGGGAAACTGCGTCTTGAAAATATTTGCTCCGATCACTGCCATTGGCGGTGATAATTGGTCCTAGTAATTTTCCATACTTTTGAGTGGAGAGTAAATGCTTAAAAGATGCTTGTTTTTGAGTTAAATTTTTTTTAACTGCCTCCATCTCTGCTAGAGAAAAAACCTGCTTAATATGTATCCCATCAATGTTACCTTGGTAAATTTGATTAATCCCGTCAGAATAATTCCCTAGAGAATTAATATCAGTTGTAATCCATTTCTGTTCCATGCCCAATTTCCTTAAATTCTCCTAACTGATCCAGGATTTGTTTACTAGCTCACTTCTCCCTAGATAAAACAAACTAACCCAATAATACATAGCATGAGTTTTAGTTCAGGACGCTTAAATCTTTACAAAAGTTAACAAATTTATTTGTTGATAAGGATTGACAATTAGTTGAAACTTAAGTTATCTTGTATAGACATGCTTAAAGCCTTTGAAGGAAAAGGTAATCGGCGTACGTCAATAGTAAGTTAATGTATAGCTTGTACTATCTTAACTAATAGTTTGATATGTCCATTCAACGGAAGACTAGGAAGTTATTTAATCCATCTACCTGTCCGGTCCATCTGCCTGTTCAAATGTATCATTACGGAAGAATATATTGCTAGCTTGGCTTCTGTCTTGTTAGGTGAGGTTTCGCCAGCTTGGCTTCTGTCTTGTTAGGTGAGGTTTCATAATATATTGCACTCTCATGTTTTGTTAACTGAGGGTTCCGGCATACATAATTGATACCGTAATATATTGAGGAAGAAGTCATGTCCATTGAAAATTTTCACAAATTCGTCCGAAACGTTACCACATCAAAAAGCTCGCCTGCTAAAAAGTCCAGTCCAAGTGTTTCAGGAATTCTTAGCGGTTTTGATCACTCCTTAACTGGAGAAGCAAAAGGTATTGCTGTGATGAAAAAACTGGTTGAAGCAGCTAAAGCTGAAGGATTTGATGTAACGTTTGATGATGTTAAGCAATTTGTACAAGATATGAAAGCTAAATATGAAACCGACCCCATGTATGCTGACATGATAGATTCTTATTGTAACAGTACTTGTCACTTAGGATCTGTTGTTGGTAAGAAGTAGGTCTTAGGAAACCACATTTCGCACTTCTTAACATTAAATTGATAAGTTTTACTAATCTATCGCCCTGAATACTATCCCTAAAACCCTTATAGCTATAGGCATAGATTTTAACTGTCATGAAGGATTGTAACTAATTTTCTTATAAAAAATTAGTTATTGATAACCTTTATTTATATTGATTTCTATAATGGAGATTTTTCCTATAAGTTTCTTTGAAAATGTAAATATAAATAAAGATATATGAAGATATGCGGAATGTCGGTTAGGAAGTATCCTCAAGACTTTTGTTATTGCTTCAAACCCTTAGCTCCCCGTAAAAAATTGAATGGGGGGCAGGTATTTTTCAACCTATTATTTGTCAATGAAATGATAACAATTGCAGCTTCAAAAACCCTCTACAATTTAGTAAAAATAGATGCTCAGGATCTTGCTCGTCACTATCCCGATGGCATTAAAGATATCTGCGATCGCAAAATTGATGGTTTAATCATCGAAAACTTTCTTTCTCAAGAAGACATAGCCGAAGTAGTAAGTCAACTAAATCAAAAGAGACCATTTGAGGGTTCCCCTTTTGGAGAGATTCTGATTTACGGACCAGCGTTATACGTTTCCCAAACCAATATCGAGACATATTGCCAAGAAGCAATTGAATATCGGGAATACTGTCGCCATCTTTTTCGAGGGGGAGCAGACTTCGAGGCACGCTTAGAAGAAGTGTTAGGGATGATGTCTGGAGGAAGGGAAGTTACAATACCAAAAGCAGCAAATGGCTCTGATTACACCCCTAGCACCATTCGAGTCTTAGAAAAAGGACAATTTATGGGCTGGCATTTTGGCAACCAGTTTTTGTACTGCACCCCTGGTTACAAACACTTAGCCGATCAAATTAATAAAGAGGCACATCTCGGTTACAATCTCACATTAAGTGAAGCCGAAATGGGCGGGGAATTAATTCTTTATGATTTAGAGTGGGATGAAACCGAGTGGAAAGACACAGAAAACGGTGGACGCAAGAGAAATGGAACAGTGAACGGCAAGTTAATTGCTGATGTCATGGAAAATTATGAACAAATGGCCGTTAAGCCAAAAGCAGGTAGTTTAATGATCTTTGATGATAGTCGCATTTTACATCGGGTTTCCACCGTCAAAGGATCTCGTCGTCGCATTACCATTGGGGGGTTTGTGGCGTTTTCTCAAGATCGGGAACAAGTTTATTACTGGAGTTAAGCTTTGAGGAAAGTAGCTTTGTCCACCTTACTAGACCTTTTACACCAAAGAGCGACAGAAAATCCTGACCAGGAGGCTTATACCTTTCTTCAGGATGATGTGACTGTTTCTGGGAGCCTCAGTTACCAAGATTTACTCCAGCAGTCTCAGGCGATCGCAGCGCAATTGCAGCAGTTAGGTTCTCCTGGACAGCGGGTATTGTTGTTATATCCCCCTGGTTTAGATTTTATTAGTGGCTTTTGTGGCTGTCTAGCAGCAGGGATGATTGCTGTTCCAGCTTATCCACCCCGTCCTAATCAGTCTTTAAATCGGTTACAGTCCATTTTAAGGGATGCTGAGGCGACTTTTGCCCTGACCACCAGAGCTTTATGGCCAAAAAAAGCCCATTGGCAGGATCAAGATTCTAATTTTGCTCAATTAAAGTGGTTGGATACCAGTAGTATTCCCAATATTTATCAAAAGGATTGGCAACCGCCTAAAATCAATCAAGATACTTTAGCTTTACTACAGTACACATCGGGCTCGACAGGTAATCCCAAAGGGGTGATGGTTAGCCATGATAATCTACTCGTCAACTGTAGGGATCTAGCTCAAGGTTGGAATCAGGATCGGGAGAGTAAAATCGTCTCTTGGTTGCCAACTTTTCACGATCTGGGATTAGTTTATGGGATTTTGACTCCTTTATTAGTAGGGTGTACTTGTTATTTGATGTCTCCCATCTCTTTCTTGTTGAAACCCTTAAACTGGTTGAAAATAATTTCTCGTTACCAGGCAACCCATAGTGCGGCGCCTAATTTTGGCTATGACTTATGTGTGCGCAAATTCAAACCAGAACAAGGGAAGGAATTAGATTTAAAAAACTGGAAAATGGCACTAAATGGAGCGCAACCAGTAAGAGCAGAGACAATAGAGAGATTTTCCCAAACATTTGCCCCCTATGGCTTCAAAAGACAAGCTTTTTCTCCTGGTTATGGATTAGCTGAAGCTACATTAAAAGTAGCTGCGGTGAGACAACCTGATGCACCCATGTTCCTAGAGATTGAATCGGCAGCATTGTCCGAAAATCGCGCAGTAATAGCCGAAAACAGGTATTTAAAGTCACAAACCCTAGTGGGATGTGGAGACAGTGAAATTGACACCAAAATCCAGATTATTAATCCTAAAAGTTTAACCCCCTGTAAACCAATGGAAATTGGGGAAATTTGGGTTAGTGGAACCACAGTAGCCCAAGGTTACTGGAATAATCCAGAAGCAACTGCGGAAACCTTTCAAGCTTATCTTAGAGATACAGGAGAAGGACCATTTATAAGAACAGGAGATTTAGGTTTTCTCTACAAGGGACAATTATTTGTTACCGGACGACTGAAAGACTTGATTATTATAGAAGGTCGCAATCATTATCCTCAAGATATTGAACTTACCGTAGAAAACAACCATCCTGCATTGCGTTCGGGGTGTAGCGCGGCATTTTCAGTGCTGGAGAAGGGAGAGGAACGTCTAGTGGTTGTGCAAGAAGTAGAACGTAGTTACGGGTGTAATTTGGAACTAGCAACAGTCAAACAGAAAATTAGGGAGGCAGTAGCTGTTGAACATGATTTACGACTGTACCAGATTGCTTTAATCAGACACGGAACTATAAGCAAAACCTCTAGTGGTAAAATTCAGCGTCAGAAGTGTCGCCAGCAATTCCTCAATAATCAGTTAAATTTGTTGACTTCCTCTAGAAAATCATCAGAGAAGAAATTACAAGATGCTAACATCAGAACAGCTTAACCATTTTTATAAAAAGGGGTGGGTCGGTCCTTTAGAGATATTTTCTCCGGAGAAAGTTGCCGCCGTTCAAGGGTGTTTAGAAAGCAACAGCCGTTTAATTGTTGAAGCAGACGGGCAGGAGATTCTAGGTTTTTATAATAATGTATTTAATCTGGAAACCCCTAGAGACCACCATCTATTTCATCAACCGATTAGGGATTTATTTGAAGACACAGAACTAATTAAATATATTCAACAAATTGCTGGAGAGGATTTGTTATTGTGGTACACCAATATCTTTTGTAAATTGCCTGGTCAAGGAGAAATCAAATGGCATCAAGCAAAAGAATATTATACTTCTAGCGACATTGATTATCAGAAAAGAACCCTAGTTTATCAAGCTGATGAAGAACCGATAAATTTGACAGTTTGGGTTGCTTTGGATGACGCGGATATAGAAAATGGCTGTATGCAGTTTGCCAATGGTTCCCATAAAAAACTATTTAAAATGTTAGCAGGTAGTCGCCCAGCAGAAGAGGGAGTTTTTGCTGGAATTAGTGCCCATAAAACGGTTTGGCAGAAGGAACAAAAATATTCCCTTTCCTACGATTTTGATGAGAATGATTGGGATTTGGAAACAGTTCCGGTGAAAGCAGGAAAAGCAATTATTTTTACAGAGAAAGTGATGCACCGTTCTTTTCCTAACCGTTCACAACGTCGTCGTTTAGGAATTATTGGGCGTTATGTGCGTCCTAGCACTCAAGTTTATCCCTACCGTTGGCAAGGAGAATTCATTGATGAAAACGGACATAATATTAAACGACATTATTGTATATTAGTGTCAGGAAAAGATGATTATGGACATAATTTGGTGAGAGAGTCCCATGATTTAAGCGACGCCGAAGTTCAGTTTCAAAACAGTTTAAATCAAGTGCGGTTTTGTCAGGTTGATATTCCTGAAGACGAGCGACAACTGGAAATTTACGGGTTAGAAAAACAGTCTATCGAAGGAGATTGTGAAGAAAGCAAACCCAACCCAATCCTTCATCCTCGCAAGTATATACAGTGGGAAGCTTGGAATCAATATCGTGGTCTGAGTGCAGAGGAAGCAATGACACGATACAGTCAACTTGTAGAGACATTTAACCGCAAAAATAGCTCTGTAGAATCAAATACTCAAATTTCTGGGGATAAGAGAAAAATTGCGGCTTCCGACATTGAAGCTTGGTTAATTTCCTATTTAGCAGAACTCTTAGACCAAGAGGCAGAAGAAATAGATATTAACAGTTCTTTTCAAAGCTATGGATTATCTTCTGCAGAAGGAGTTGAGATGATAGGCGATCTGGGAGATTGGTTAGGAACTACCCTCAATCCCGCCTTAATGTATGAATATCCTAACATTGCCACATTTTCCTCATTATTTGCTCAATAAGCTACTGTTAAATGATTAAAGCCCTATGACTCAGAAACTCTTGAGAGAATCCATTGCTATTATCGGGATGGGGTGCCGCTTTCCAAAATCCCCCGATCCAAAAGCATTTGAGCAACTTTTGGTCAATGGAGTTGATGCTATTAGCGAAGTCCCAACCGAGAGGTGGTCAGCGGCTCAATTCTACCATCAAGATCCGCAAACCCCTGGTAAAATGAATACGCGGTGGGGGGGGTTTTTAGACCAAGTGGCAGAATTCGATCCAGCATTTTTCAATATTTCTCCCAAGGAAGCACCTCGCATCGATCCTCAACAACGCTTAGTAATGGAGGTGTCCTGGGAGTCTTTGGAAAATGCAGGGTTGAGCCCACATTCCCTTAAAGGTAGTCAAACAGGGCTTTTTGTCGGGATTGGTAATTTTGACTATGGACGATTATTATGTCGAGATTGGGATCAAATTAATGCTTATAATGGCACAGGCTTAACCTTAAGCCTTGCGGCTAACCGTGTCTCCTATTTTCTGGGTCTTCATGGACCATCCTTAGTAGTAGAAACTGCTTGTTCTTCCTCCTTGGTAGCAGTCCATTTAGCCTGTCAAAGTTTGCAACAGAGAGAGTGCCATCTAGCTTTGGCTGGGGGAGTAAGTTTGATAATTTTACCAGATATGACCATTACTTTCTCTCAGAGCCGAATGATGTCAGGGGAAGGACGGTGTAAAACCTTTGATGAGAAAGCTGACGGTTATGTGCGAGGAGAAGGCTGTGGGATGATTGTCCTCAAACGATTATCTGAAGCGGTGGAATCAGGCGATCGCATTTTAGCCGTCATCAAAGGTTCAGCAGTGAATCATGACGGATTTAGTAATGGACTAACAGCACCGAACGGCTTTGCCCAACAAGCAGTAATCCGCGAAGCCTTAAAGGGAACGGGAATTTCTCCTCAAACAGTCAGTTATCTAGAGGCACACGGGACAGCTACTCCATTAGGAGATCCTGTGGAAATGAGAGCTATTCAAGCTGTCTTGAGAGAAGGACGAACACCGGACAATAAATGCGCTGTTGGCTCAGTTAAGACCAATATCGGGCATTTAGAAAATGCTGCGGGAATTGCGGGAATTATTAAAGTGATCCTATCTCTGCAAAAACAGCAGATTTTTCCCCACTTACACTTAAATAAGTTAAATCCTTACATAGAAATTGCTGATACGCCCTTTTTTATCCCTACAAAAAACCTACCTTGGAACCCCGTACTCGGAAAACGGGTAGCAGGGGTGAGTAGTTTCAGCTTTGGAGGAACAAATTGTCACATTATTCTTGAAGAGGCACCGGCAAAGGAAACTTTATCAAGTTATCCTGACCGTAACCAACACTTATTGAGCCTATCGGCAAAAAGCGAATCCGCATTACAAGCCTTAGCCCAGCGTTATCACTCTTTTTTGCAAGAAAAGCCCCATCTGAGTCTAGGAGATGTTTGTTTTACCGCCAATACCGGACGCTCACATTTTCCCCATCGATTAGCTCTTTGGGGCGAAAATAGCAGCCAGATTCAGGAATTACTGCAAAAATTCAGCCACAAACAAGAAAGCCCAGGTTTTATTCCAGGGAAGTTTTCTGGCCGTAAACCCCCCAAAATTGTTTTTCTCTTTACTGGACAAAGTTCTCAGTATAGGGGAATGGGTAAACAACTGTATGAAACTCAACCCAGATTTCGCCACCTTCTGGAGCAATGTGATGAAATTTTAAGCCCTTATTTGAGTAAATCTTTAATCAAAATACTTTATTCGGCTGATTCAGAGGCAAATCTAATTCATCAAACAGTTTACACTCAGCCAGCTTTGTTTGCTCTGGAATACGCCCTTGCTCAACTTTGGATTTCTTGGGGGATTAAACCAGATGCAGTTATCGGTCATAGTTTAGGGGAGTATGTGGCTGCTTGTGTGGCTGGGGTGTTTAGTCTGGAAGACGGATTAAAATTGATAGCTACTAGGGCGAAATTAATGGATAATTTACCCGAAAATGGCAAAATGGTAGCTATTTTTGCCAAAGAAGACCAGGTAAAAGCCATATTAGCTCAGGTGGCTTCTCCGATAGTGGCGATCGCCACCTTAAACAGTGAGGAAAATACAGTTATTTCTGGAGAAAAACAGGCAGTTGAAAAGGTAGTTGAGATTTTAGAGCAAAAAGGCTTCAGAAATCGCCCCTTAAATGTTTCCCATGCCTTTCATTCCCCCTTAATTGAACCGATGTTGGAACAATGGCAAGAAAGCATGGAGGGAATTTCCTTTAATAAGCCTCAAATCTCTCTGATTTCTAACTTAACCGGAGAATTTTTCCCCGATGACAAAATTCCCGAAGCCAATTATTGGCGACAACAAACCCGAAATCCAGTACGCTTCAAAGAGGGAATAGATACCTTATTCCAGCAAAAATACCGATTATTCGTAGAAATTGGCCCAAAACCGATTCTCTCCAAACTAGCTCAACGTAGGGGAGAAGGAACTTGGCTACCCTCTCTGGTAGAGGGACTTGAAGATTGGCAAATTTTAGCCTCCAGTTTAGCAAACTTATACATTGAGGGAGCCGCAGTCAACTGGAAAGGTTGGGACAGCGATTATTCCCGTTATCGCTTATCGTTACCGACCTATCCCTTCCAACGTAAACCTTACTGGCTTGAAGATTCCGAAAATGTTATGTTAGAAAACCACAGCTCAAACCCTCCTATAGGGCAGACTGCTCTTAACAATGTTCATCAGCAACAGATAATCAAAGAATTATCGACTTTGGTAGGTGATTTACTGAAAATTCCCGTGGCTGAGGTGGACTGTAGCGCGCCTTTACTAGAAATGGGTGCTGATTCCCTCGTTTTATTGGATTTGATACAGACGATCGAAAATAAGTACGGACTGAAAATTCAGGTTAATCAATTATTTGAAGTTTGGCCGACGATAGAAGGATTAGGAAACCATATAGCTCAACAATTACCAACTTCACCCCCAACAGATACTCCGACCCCAGAAATTAGCCAGAAGAAACCTCTAATTCCTGATACAACTCCATCTCCTGTAAATCATAAGACTTCACCAGAAACGGCTCTAGAGAGAATTATCAGCCAACAATTACAAGTCATGTCTGAGCAATTAGCGTTACTTCAAGGTAAATCCCTAACAGCATCTCAGCCTTCCCCAATACCCCTTACACGAGAGATGAACGGTTTTTCCGATGGGAAAACAGAAGAAACGGAAAAAAAAACATCTCCTCGTAAGCTAACTCAGGCCCAAAATTTCACTCCTCAACAACAACAGCATCTTGATGATTTAATTAGCCGTTATAGTGCAAAAACACCAAAATCCAAGGCTAGGGCTGCTTCATCACGTCCCATTCTTGCAGATAGTCGAGCAGTAGCTGGATTTAGACCCTCAATAAAAGAAATGCTTTATCCTATTGTGGGAGAAAGGGCACAAGGCTCTCACTTTTGGGATATAGATGGCCACAAATATCTCGATATTACGATGGGGTTTGGGGTACTGTTATTCGGTCACAATGCTCCCGTTATTACCCAAGCCGTCACTGCACAGCTAGAGAAAGGTTTACAAATTGGTCCTCAATCTAATTTAGCAGCTGAAGTTGCCCATTTAATTCAAGATTTAACTGGAGTACAAAGGGTAACATTTTGTAATTCTGGTACAGAAGCTGTGATGACAGCCCTAAGATTAGCCCGTACCGTCACCGGAAGGAGTAAAATTGCTTTATTTACGGGTGCCTATCATGGACATTTTGATGGGGTTTTAGCTCTGGCAGTATCAGGGACAACTGAAGCTGTACCTATGGCTGCTGGAATTGCGGAAAATGCCGTCAAAGATTTGCTGGTGTTAGATTATAATAATCCCGATAGCCTAGAGATTTTATCCCGTCAAACAGACGAATTAGCCGCCGTTTTAGTTGAACCAGTACCAAGTCGCAACCCTAATGTACAACCGAAAGCCTTTTTGCAAAAATTACGTGCTTTGACTCAAACTGCCCAGATACCCTTGATTTTTGATGAGGTGTTGCTAGGGTTTCGCATCCATCCAGGAGGCGCTCAAAAATGGTTGGAAATTGAAGCAGACATAGTTACCTATGGGAAAATTGTGGGAGGAGGATTACCAATTGGGGTTGTGGCTGGAAAAGGGCGTTATCTGGATGCCCTTGATGGTGGGGAGTGGAATTATGGGGATAATTCCTATCCTAGTGCTGAAAAAACCTTTTTTGCGGGAACTTTCAACAAAAATCATCTGGGAATGGCTGCTGCTCGTGGTGTCTTACAATATCTCAAACAACAGGGAAAAACTCTCCAACAACAGTTAAATGAGTCTACCGCTAGGTTAGCCGATACCTTAAATCATTACTTTGAAATTGAGCAAATTCCCTTAGAGATTGTCTATTTTGGCTCATTGTTTCGTTTTGCCTCCAATGGGAATATAGATTTATTGTATTATCATTTGTTGGAGAAAGGGGTTTATATTTGGGAAGGGCGTAATTGTTTCCTCTCCACAGCCCACAGCGATGAAGATATTGATTTCTTGATTGGAGCAATCAAAGAAAGTGTCATGGAATTACGACAAGGAGGTTTTTTTCCCTTCCTAAAGCCTTCTCAACCGGTTATTTCCCAATCCAGTCTTCAATTATTAAACCCTAAAGTTATTAATGCTCGCTTGCTCCCTGAGATGGAAACCCTCACCCAACAGTCGAAGCTAGAAAACTACTCCCTAGGTTTTGCTGAACTGGAAAAGCTGAGTTTTGCCTATATTATCTGTGCCTTTGCTGAATTAGGTGCGAAATTTAGCCCAGGAGAGCAATTTACCCATGAGGTTATCGCCAAAAACTTAGAGATAATTCCTCAACATTATTCCCTATTGAAACGTTTGCTGGAAGTTATGGCAGAGGAAGATATATTAAGCCTCACTCGTGATCATTGGGAAGTGATTAACTCACCGGAACCAATGAACCCTCAAAGGTTAGCAGAGACAATTTTGGCGCAATATCCCTTCCTAAAAGCAGAATTAACTCTACTTAATCGTTGCGCTTCAGCCTTAGCAGAGGTATTACAAGGAAAAATTAATCCCCTTCAGTTAATTTTTCCTCAAGGAGACTTTACTTTAGCAACACAATTATATCAAACCTCGACGGTGGCGCGTTTCTTAAATACTCTGGTACAGAAAACCGTTTCCCTTGCCTTGGAATTGGTTGGTGAGGATGAAATCGTGCAAATTTTAGAGATTGGTGCAGGTACAGGGGGGACAACCGCTTATATTTTACCTGAGCTACCCCCAGAATTAGTTAAATATTATTTTACCGATCTCTCTGCCCTGTTTCTGAATCGGGCAAAACAGAAGTTTCAAGACTATCCTTTTGTAGAGTATGACAGTTTAGACATTGAACAAGCTCCCGCCGCCCACAAACCGGGAAAAGCACAATATCACATTATTATTGCAGCTAATGTCCTCCATAGTACCGCTAATCTTTATCAGACCTTACAAAACATTCAGCAGTTATTAATTCCAGGGGGAATGGTAATTTTAATGGAAGGTATATCTCCCCAACGCTGGTTAGATTTAATTTTTGGTTTAACGGAAGGATGGTGGAAATTTTCCGATCTGGAATTGCGTCCTGCTTATCCTCTCGTATCAGTAGAAAAATGGCAAAACATTCTACAAGAAACGGGTTTTACCGATATAATTGCCTTGCCAGGACAAAATAACCCAATAATTAGTCAACAAGCTGTTATTATCGCCCGTTATCCCCATAAAATTCCCTTAACTCAAGCTCAAAAACAACTTTGGACACTAGCTCAACTTGAAGATGAGGGATCGATTGCTTACAATGAATCTCTACGGTTGGAATTTAAAGGAAAGTTAGATATTTATGCCCTAAATCAAGCTATTCAGACAGTTATTAATCGCCATGAAGCTTTACGCATTTTAATTGACGATCAGGGAGAAATGCAGGAAATTCTGCCAAGATGGGAAATAGATATCCCTTATTTGGATTTTACTGACACAGAGCAAGAGGAAATCAAAGCTTGGTTAGATAAAACTGTGCGTAAACCGTTTCAAATCAGCAATTCTCCCCTATTACGAGTAAAAATTGTCAAAATAGCCCCAGAAGTTCATTGGTTAGTTTTAACCATCCATCATATTATCTCTGATGGTTGGTCAGTTGATTTGATTGTCAATGAGTTGGCAAGGTTTTATAATGCTCAAACCCAAGGAATTGAGCTTAAATTGGGGAAACCAAGACAATTTAGTCACTATGTACAGATGATGGGCGAGATTAACCCGAATATCAAACAAGATCAGGTTTATTGGTTAAAGCAATTTAGCGATACAATTCCCCAGTTAGATTTACCCACTGATTTTCCTCGCCCTAAGATCCAAACCTATCGGGGTAAAAAGCAAGATTGTCTAATTGAGGCTAAAATCAAGGGTAAACTAGAACAATTAAGTAATCACCAAGGATGTACCCTCTTTATGACTTTGTTGGCAATTTTCACCCTACTTTTACGCTATTTATCTCAAGAAAATGATCTGGTGATTGGGATTTCTGCTGCTGGCCAACTGGCTTGTGGCTGGAAAAATCTTGTGGGCTATTGTGTTAATGTCTTGCCTGTGCGTTTTCGTAGCCAAAAAGAAACGTTTTCTGAATATCTAAAAGCTGTTAAGCAAGAGTTATTAAATTCTTATCAACATCAAAGTTATCCCTATTCCCAATTACTCCAAAAATTGAACCTAAAACGAGATCCTAGTCGGCCACCGTTAATTCATGTTCAATTTAATTTAGATAAATTTGGAGAAGAATTAAACTTTGCCAATCTTGAGGTTAACCCAGTCCTAAATTTCTCTGGAGCAACCCGACGAGATTTAACTTGGAATTTAGCTGAAACTAAGGGTGATTTGAGGTTAAATGCCACTTATAATGCTGATTTATTTAAACCAGAAACGATTGATAATTGGATAGCTAAATTTACTACTATCCTGCCAATTGTGGTACAACAGCCAGACATTTCTTTAGATGATATCTCCCAACATTTTAGGGAATTGGAGCAGCAAAAACAACATAAAAAAGCAGAAAAATTCCAAGCAATTGCGCAACAAAAGTTAAAACGAGTGCAACGCAAAACATTGAAGCAGGATGAGGTAAATTAAGATGAATAAAGCCGGAAATATAGTAGCTATAGTAGTTAGTTTTGTAGGAAATTATCAATTATGAAAAATGTTTTAAATTTGCTGAAATATTACCAGACCGATACCATCCCTCATACTCAAATGACTTTGTACGATCATTTAGTGGGAACAGGAAATTTATTAGAAACTTGGAAATGCCACGAAAATCTTTGTTTGGCTGGATATTTTCATTCTTTTTATGGTACGGATGGAACTGGAAAAAAACATGTTTTGAAATTATCGCAAAGGGAGGAATTACAGACAGCCATTGGTGAAGAAGCAGAAGAAATAGTTTATTTATACTGCATTTCACAACGAAGAAAGTATTTTAAAAAGCGTAGTATTTCTGAAGATACAATCCCTATTATTAATCGTTATACCCAGGAAAAAATAATGATTAATTATCCTCAATGGCTAAATCTAGTTATCTTGGATATGGCTAATTTACTAGAAGAATTTGATAGATTACATTGGTTTCAGAGGAAAATTGGACTTTACCTATATATTTATCAATTTGGTTATCGTCAAGTTCTCAAGTATATACCAGAGCCAGTTCAGACAGAAGTTAAACAAAAATTTACATTAAGTAATAACTAATAACTAAATAGTGTAATTAAGCAGGAGTTACTATTAACTATGAACTACCTAATTATCCAAAAATAGACAAGAACAAAAATGAAACAACAAGCAATTACAACATCAAAACTCAAAAAAAAACTACTTGTCAAACGTAAACCTGTTAAAATAAACTCGAATAGCCTAATTGAAACCTCTCATTTTCTTCCCTCAAAGCAATCTCTTCCTCTAGTGGTGAAACCAAGGCTAGAAGGCTTAAATTTAGTCAGTTGGATAGAAAACCATCAAGAATTTGTTGAGAATAATTTATGTCAATATGGAGGCATTTTATGGCGTAATTTTGCACTCCAAGACGTAGGAGAATTTGAGCAATTAATTCATGGAATCTGGGGAGACTTATTAGATTATACTTATCGTTCCACTCCTCGATCACAAGTAAGTGGAAAAATTTACACCTCAACCGAATATCCTGCTCATCAAGCCATTCCCCTGCATAATGAAATGGCCTACAGTCTCAACTGGCCGCTAAAAATCGCATTTTTTTGCCGAAAAGCTGCCTTAGAAGGTGGTGCTACGCCGATAGCAGATAGTCGTCAAGTTTTAAAACGACTAGATCCCAAAATCGTGGGAGAATTTGAGGAAAAAAAGATTATGTATGTGCGAAATTATGGGGATGGTTTAGATTTAAGCTGGCAAAACGTCTTCCAGACAAACCAGAAATCAGTTGTGGAAAATTACTGTCGTCGGCAGGGGATTGATTGGGAATGGAAAGAGGGCGATCGCTTAAAAACTAGTCAAGTATGTCAAGCGATCGCTATTCATCCTCAAACCGGAGACAAAATTTGGTTCAATCAGGCACATTTGTTTCATATATCTAGCCTAGAGTCAAAAATCCGAGACTTGTTTTTGAGTGAGTATCAACCTGAAGACTTACCCCGTAATGCTTATTACGGTGATGGAACTGCTATTGACTCCTCAATCATTACTGAAATTCGTCACTGTTATCAACAAGAAACAATTATTTTTCCTTGGGAATCAGGAGATATCCTGATGCTAGATAATATGTTAACTTGTCATGGACGAATGCCTTATGTTGGGCAACGACAAGTCGTTGTGGGAATGGGACAACTTTACTCTAACTAAACTCTTATTCAATCTTTGAGGAGGTATCAACGTTATGACTACACAAGTCACTAAAAACAAATGGATTACCGTAGCTGCTGATTCAATAAATCAATATGCCGATGGAATTAATCAGATTTATCAAGAAGAATTAGAAGGGATTATTATTAGACAAGTCTTCTCCTTAGAAGAAATGCTCGACGTTCAACAGCAATTGGAGACGCACAAGTTAGCAACTCATGAGGTTCGCTATGGACAAACCTTAGGTCAAATTATCGTCAACATTGGCAAAGATAACTCAGAGTATTTACAAAACTCTCAACGCTTTAGAGAAGAGCTTACAACCATCTTTCAAATTGACTTTGAAGCTAAACTTGAGAACACTTTTAGTCAGATGTCAGGAGATCGGAACATTGAATTACCAAAAGAAAATGGACAAGCATATAGTCCAGCTACGATTCGCTTTGTACAACCGAAAAAAGGGGGAATTCCTCCCCATACTGGTAATGAATTTCTAGATAATTCAGCTTACGATTACCTAAAAAGTATCGGTAAAGTAGTTAACGGACTTAGTTATTTTATTGTGATTAGTAAGCCAGAAAAAGGGGGAGAATTAGTGCTTTTTGATATCCCTCAAGAGCATCTGAGTAAGCAGGAAACTGATTCCAAAAATATCAGACTAGCTAAACAACAGCTTGATTCGTGTCCCCAAAGAAAAATTGTTCCAGAAACAGGTGATATGATTATTTTTAAAGGGGGTAACATTATGCACAAAATTGCTGAGGTTTACGGCAACAAAACCAGGATTACTCTTGGCGGATTTTTAGCTCTCTCTCAAGATGACAAAAAAATTTATTATTGGAGTTAAAAGTATTTTGATAAATGTGATTCTCGGCCATTATAATTTATTGCTAAACTATAAATATGAAAACTGAACAAATAGAAGGATTTTGTCTCTCAGCACAACAAAAAAATCTGTGGTTATTACAGCAGAGAAATCCTAGTCCGTATTACCGAACTCAAGGTGCATTTTTAATAAAAGGGGCATTAGAAAAAGAACGGTTAACTAAGGCTTTACAAAACACAGTTAAACGTCAAGAAATTCTGCGGACAACTTTTTATCAATTACCTGAAATGGATGTTCCCCTACAAGTAATTGGGGATAATGATTTGATTTATATTGAACAGTATGACTTGCAACAAATTTCTTCATCAAAGCAATTAGAGAAACTAGAAACGATTTTTCACTCAATGTTGCAGCAACCATTTAATCTGCAAAAATTACCTATTTTGCAATTATCTTGGGTGCAGTTATCCCCTAATGAATTAATTTTAATCATTAGTTTACCTGGATTATGTAGCGATCGCTTTTCCTTACATCATTTAATGACGGAAATTAGTAATACTTATGGAGAAATGGAAAGGGATAAAGAAGATAATGAACCTTTTCAATATGTAGATTTTTCGGAATGGCAAAATGAGTTATTAAATGGGGAGGAAACGGAAGAAGGAAGAGACTATTGGCAGCAAGAAAATTTACTTTTTAATACTTCCTTGAAGCTCCCGTTATCAAGTTCAAATAATAAAAAATTAACAACTAATTTTGACACAAATTTATTGTCTTTGAATTTGGATGATGAAGTAAACCAAAAGATCAAAAAAGTTGCTCATAAATATAATATTTCACTTCAAGACTTTTTTCTCAGTTGCTTTTTAATATTACTGGGAAGAATGACCAATCAATCAGAGGTTAGTCTAGAATTAGGGTCTGATAATCGTCACTATGAAGAATTAAGGCAAAATCTTGGATTAATGACCAAATATTTACCCCTATCAACTACTTTAGATTATTCCTTGAATTTTGCCACTTTCTGTCAGCAAATTTCTCGAAAATCCCAAGAATTAGGAAAATGGCAAGACTATTTTACTCCACAAATCGTAGAATTTGTTGGCAATGGAATTAGTTTTGAAACTGATTTGCAAATTAATAAAACAATTACTGTAGCTGGTATAAGTTGGTCATTGTTTAAAGAGTTTTCCTGTCTTCAAGCCCACAAATTAAATGTTTGTTGTGTTCAATATTCTGACCAACTTGAAATTGAATTTCACTATAATGTTAATTGTTTTAAAGTAGAAGTAATCGAAGGTTGGCTGAAACATTATCACATATTATTAATTAACGCAGCAGAAAACCCTACTCAAAGAATAGAAGACTTAGATATTCTCAGCGATGAAGAAAAAGAGCAGATTTTATTCCAGTTTAATCCCAGTTTAAACAATGATTCCTTCGTAAATACCTTTAAGCAGAACTGTATTCATCATCTAATTGAAACTCAAACACAACAAAACCCCCAACAAATTGCGGTGGTGGGTGAATGTCAAACATTGACCTATCATCAGCTTAATGCTCATGCTAATCAGTTAGCTCGTCATTTGCAAAGATTAGGGGTAAAACCGGATGACCGAGTGGGAATTTGTGTCGGGCGATCGCCATCAATGATGGTGGGATTATTAGGGATTTTGAAAGCGGGAGGTGCTTATGTGCCTTTAGACCCAGTTTTGCCACCAGAACGACTCAAATTTATGTTAGAAGACTCTCAAGCTGAGATTATCATCACCAAAGACGATCTCACCTCCATAATTCCTTCCTATTTAGGAAAAATGGTTGTTTTAGAAACAGATAGAGATGCGATCGCATACCAGAGTGAGACAAATTTAAATATTGAGGTCAGACCCGAAAATTTAGCCTATGTGATCTATACCTCTGGTTCCACTGGAACTCCGAAAGGAGTGGCTATCGAACATCGACAACTGTTGAACTATATTCAGGGAATTACACCACGTCTAAATTTGCCTTCGGGAGCAAATTATGGACTAATTTCCACTTTTGCAGCAGATTTAGGTAATACAGTCATTTTTCCCGCTTTATGTGGGGGCGGTTCTTTACATATTCTTTCTCAAGAACATACCACAGATCCAACTGCTTTAGGTGATTATTTCGCCAAACAGGGAGGAATTGACTGTTTAAAGATTGTTCCTAGTCATTTGCGAGCTTTGATGACCGAAATTTCTAATCCGGTTCAAATTCTCCCCAAAAAATGCTTGGTCTTGGGAGGAGAAACTGCACCCTGGGAATTGGTGGAACAGGTGCAGAAATTTGCTCCAAATTGCCAGATTATTAATCATTACGGACCAACAGAAGCAACTGTAGGGGTTCTGACTTATAAGGTAACACAAGTATCTGAGAATATAGGAGCAGCTACTGTACCATTAGGTTGTCCTTTGCCTAATACGCAAATTTTCTTGCTAGATAAGCAATTACGCCCTGTTCCAGTGGGGTTTCCTGGTGAATTGTACATCGGAGGGGATAATTTAGCGCGAGGTTATCTAAACCAACCTTCTTTAAAGCAAGATCGTTTTCAAACGAATCCTTTTAATCAGGAATTAAGCGTTAAAGTCAAAAATCATAAATTAAAACTGAAAATTACGAGAGGACAATGGTTTGATCGAGATGCTAAATTTAAGATTAAAACTGAAGAACTCGAAAAAAGTTTAGAACCGAAAAAACGGAAGTTTAGCTTTTCAAAACGGCTATATCGTACAGGAGATTTAGCCCGTTATCTTCCAGACGGGAATATTGAATTTTTAGGGCGAATTGACAATCAGATAAAATTGCATGGTTTTCGCATTGAGTTAGGCGAACTCGAAGCCAGCTTAAAAAGCCACCCTTCCGTGATGGAAACAGTGGTACTACTCTCAGAAAAAAATACTGAACAAAAGCGTTTGGTTGCTTATATTGTTCCTAGGGTCAGACCTGCTCCCAAAGTCTCAGAATTGCGCCATTATTTACAGGAAACCTTACCGGAATTTATGATTCCTTCAAGGTTTGTGTTCTTGAATCGTTTTCCTTTAACCCCCAATGGGAAATTAGATCGAGGAAAGTTACTTGATGCAGGAACAACAGATCCCGAATTAGAAACTTCTTATATAGCTCCTAAAACACACCAAGAGAAAATTTTAGCGAAAATCTGGGCTGATGTTCTTAATGTTGAACAGGTAGGAATAGAGGATAATTTCTTTGAGTTGGGAGGGGATTCAATTCTCAGTATTCAGATTGTTGCTAGAGCTAAAGCAGCAGGATTAGGATTTAAACCAATTCAACTATTTCAGCATTCAACCATTGCAGACTTGTTAAAAGTTATTCAGATAGGAAAATTTAAGCCACAAGCAGGAGAAACTAGTGGTCTAGTCCCCTTAACACCAATACAACAATGGTTTTTTGGGCAATCTCTCCCCAATCCCCACCACTGGAATATGTCTATTATTCTGGAAACTCCCCCTCAGTTACAACAGGAACATTTGGAGACGGTGATTCAACACTTAATTGAGCATCACGATACCTTAAGACTGTCTTTTGAGTTAGGGGAATTTGGCTGGATACAAAGTTATGGAGAGGTTGGGGAAAAAATATCTTGCGTTCAGGTAGAACTATCTAAAATTGGCGATCGCGAACTCCCTGAAATTTTAGCAGCAGAAGGGACAAAACATCAAATTAGCTTAAATTTAGCCGCGCCACCCTTACTTAGGTTCGTATGGTTTAACTTAGGAAAAGAACGCACTGGACGTTTATTAGTGATTATGCACCATTTACTTATGGATGTGGTTTCTTGGCGCATTTGGTTAGAGGATTTTCGGACTGCTTACAGGCTACTAGAACGGGCAGAGGCGATCGAGTTACCCAAGAAAACTACATCCTTTAAATATTGGGTGCAAAAATTAACTGATTATGCTCAATCAGATACCCTTTTGCAAGAATTAGACTATTGGTTAGCTCAACGTCAAACTTCCCCGTCTTCCCTTCCTCAAATGCCATCTACTGGTTTAAATTCCGTTGCATCTACCGAAACAGTTACAGTGTTTTTGGAGACTACCGAGACTCAAGTCGCATTACACCAAGTCTCCCGACTTCATCATACCCAAATGAACGAGTTGCTACTTTGTGGGTTACTCCAAACCTGCCAACGATGGAGAGGAGAAAACGACTTATTGGTAGAATTAGAAGGACATGGTAGAGAGGCTCTGTTTGAGGATGTGGATCTTTCCCGCAGCTTAGGCTGGTTTACGACTCGCTTTCCCGTGTTATTATCCTGTGAGGCATCATTTTCACCATCTCAGACGTTACAAGTAGTTAAAGAGACCCTGCGACAGATTCCCAACCGAGGTATCGGTTATGGATTATTGCGCTATCTAAGTAATAGTCCAGAAATCAGAGAAAAGTTAAGTCATTTACCTCAAGCAGAGATTTGTTTTAATTATCTGGGACAATTTACTCAAGAAAACTCAATTTTTCCTTTGTTGATGGAAAATCAAGGCAGGGAAAAAAGTGGGTTAGGAAAACACACCCCCAGCATTACCATTGATGCTATGGTGATTGAAGGTCATACTCAGTTGGAATGGAAGTACAATCGTGATTTATATCAACGGGAAACCATTGAAACTTTGGCGCGTGATTTCATCAATTCCCTCAAAACCCTGATTAATGAATGTATCGAAAGTGAGAGACGTTATGCTCCCTCTGATTTTCCCTTAGCTAACTTAACTCAGTCTCAACTGGATAGCATTAGTCAAGAGTTTAGTAACATTGCGGATATTTATCCTCTCTCTCCTCTCCAACAAGGGTTACTTTTTCACAGTCTCTACAGTGCAGAGTCTAATCTGTACTGTCAACAAAAAGTATTCACCCTTGCTGCCTCCTTAAATCAAGTAGCCTTTCGACAGGCTTGGGAAATAGTTATTAATCGCCATGATAGCCTTAAGACTGCCTTTATTTGGGAGAAATTAGCTACTCCTCTGCAAGTAGTACAATCAGTTATCGCTTTACCTTGGCGGGAGGAAAACTGGTGTCATTTATCCTCTCTTCAGCAAGAGGAAGAATTATCTGATTATCTGAAAAACGATTTAGAGCCAGGATTTTCTCTTTCTAATGCACCTTTAATGAGAATAGCTTTATTTCAAGTATCTAAGGCTCAATATTACCTCGTTTGGAGTCATCATCATCTTTTGTTAGATGGTTGGTGTAATGGGATAATTATGCAAGAAGTCTTCAGGGTTTATCAAACTTTGTGTGAGGGTAAAGAGCCAAATTTACCCCCTAGCCCACCTTATAAGGACTATATTGCTTGGTTAAACCAGAAAAATGAAGTTGCAGCCAAAAAATTCTGGAGACAAGCTCTAAAAGGTGTAAAAGCGCCGACAAGATGGGGACTTGAACAAACAGGGAGGGCATTAAATGGCGATCGCCGAGAATACTCTCAGGAAGAGTTGCAACTTTCCCCAGCAACAACAAAAAGCCTAAACACCTGGGCGAAATCACATCATCTAACCATAAATACTTTAATACAGGGAAGTTTTGCCCTGTTATTGAGTCGTTATAGTGGAGAAGATGATGTTATTTTTGGCGCGACGGTTTCCGGGAGACCTCCAGAACTGTCTGGGGTAGAGTCTATGGTAGGATTGTTAATTAATACCCTACCAGTAAGAATTATTGTTGATCCTGATGCGTCTTTCCTTGACTGGTTAAAACAACTTCAACAGCAACAAATCGAACAACTGGAATATCAGTATAATTCCTTGGTACAGATTCAACAGTGGAGTGATGTAGCAGCTGGAAACCAGTTATTTGAGAGTTTTGTCGCCGTGGAAAATTACCCCATACCTGCGTCATTAAGAGAAGGTAAGATCAAAATTTTGGAAGTACGCTCTTTTTCTCGTACTAATTATCCCCTTAGTGTCACCGTTGAGTTAGATTCGAGTCTGTTGCTAGTAATGACTTATGATCCTGAGCAATTTAAGGCGATGGCGATTCGCCAACTTCTCCAGCAGTTACAAAATCTTATGGAAAATTTAGGCCATTATACTAGCGATCGCATCTCACAAATTCCCTTAACTCCAACTGAAGCAACACAACAGTTAGTCGATGGTTTTAATGCGGATCTTGATTGACAAAAGCCATCAACGAAATCAAAAAATACTGTCCAACTACATTCTCTAGTTTTGTATTATGATTAATGAAGAATACAAGGAAATCAAAGATTATATCAATCTAAGTAATGTTCCCCAAGGGATAGACCTTCTCTGTCTAGCACATCGTATTTTGCTGTTCGATAATTATGGGATTGATAACAGGGGAGTAATTCACCTTGGAGCCCATTGCGGCGAGGAAATCCCAATGTATACACAGTTGGGATTTCATAAGGTAATTATGGTCGAGCCACAATTACCTCAATTCACTAAATTGGCCAAGTATGAAAAAGAAGTAGAAGAGTGTTTGAGAAAATTTGGTGAACTCTTAGCCCTTGATGAAAAAAAGTTTGGAACAAAAATCAAATCCTTACAATGTGCTGTATCATCAAAATCTGGTACTGCAAAATTATACACCATGGGAAATACTATATGGTCTTCAATTTTAGAGCCAGAACCAGAGATTTTCTATAAGATATGGCAAGAGCATTCTCAAAGCAACATTAAATGGTACCAGATGCCCTATACTTGGTTGAACTTGCTCAGAGGACTCAGGGTGAAAAAGATCTCTGAGATTCAAACAAAAACATTAGACGAGTTAATGTCTGAACTTGACAATGGTTGGCAAATGTCTGATTTTAGTTACCTGCACATGAATATTCAAGGCTCTGAACTAATGGCATTGCATGGAGGAAAACAAACCCTTAAGCATCTTCAGGCTATCTGGTTAGAAACTAATATTGATGAGCGATATAAAAGAACTCCATTAAAGAAGGAGTTTGACATTTTCCTCAGTGATTTTGATTTTGTGTGTACTATGGCACTAAAAATTAACTCGGTTGGTAATGTTCTGTATATCAAAAAAGAGCTTATTTAAACTAAAAGTATAGGATAGGCTACTTTAAACAACAGAGTTAAAAAAATGTCAAATATAAGACCCAAAATGTTAGGGATTTTAGGAGGTATGGGGCCTCTAGCTTCTGCTGAATTCCTGAAAACAATTTATGAGTATAATCTACCTTTAACATCGGAACAAGATACCCCTAAAGTAATTCTATATTCCGATCCTAGTTTTCCCGATCGCACAGAGCTCTTACTGAAAGGAAATGAGATAATGTTACAAAATATACTCCTAGAAGTTTTGCCTAGATTAATTGACTTAGGAGTTACTAAAATTATAATTTGTTGTATTACATCTCACTACTTGTTACCTCGTCTTCCTCAAGAATTCACACAAGATATAATTAGCTTAGTAGATGTTATTTTAAATTCAGTTGTAAAGACCCCTCAGTTATATTTATTACTCTGTACTAAGGGGACAATTCAACATAAAATATTTCAAAATCATCCCCTGTGGAATAACGCCAAAAAGTACATATGTTTACCTAATCTAAAGGATCAGGAGTTAATTCATAACACGATATATAAAATTAAACAGCAAGGAAAAATTGTTCAAGCTCAAGATATTATTACACATTTAAAATTGACTTATAAAGTAGATGCTTTAATCCCTGGGTGTACTGAACTACATTTACTCAGTAAATCTGCCAATAACATCATCAATTCGAATGTTAATAATAACAGGGTTTTAGATCCATTAATATTAATTGCTCAAAAATTAAAACAATACTTATGAAATATCCTCCTATTCACACTTGGTTTTCTCAGACAGCTCAACAGTTTGGTGAACAAATTGCTCTCTCTTATGGTGAGCAACAAATAACCTACAAACAACTTGAGGAAAAAACTAATAATCTAGCTAATTTTCTCATTCTAAATGGTCTGACAAAAGATGACTTTGTTTACATAATCACCCATGATTCAATTACTATTATAATAGCAATTTTAGCTACCTTAAAGGCAGGGGGAGTTTTTGTTCCATTGAGTCATAAAATACCAGGCAAACGACTCAAAAATATACTGCTACAAATTCCTCCAAATTGGCTAATTGTTGATCAATCAGTATTGGGTATTATTGATACCCTTGATCTGTTTCAAAATCTTCAAGTTATTGTTAATAACAATTCTGATTTTATTCCGGCACTAAAAAACAATAAGACAAATGAATATCAAGATTTTTGGAATCCCAGATCACTTAATATAGAGCGAGATCCTGATGGAATGTGCTATCTCTATTTTACATCAGGTTCAACGGGAAAACCCAAGGCTATTGCTGGTAGGTTAAAAGCAATTTCTCATTTCATTGACTGGGAAATTAATACTCTAACAATTGAACAGGCTTTTCGAGTCAGTCAACTAATAAATCCTGCTTTTGACGCCTTTTTAAGAGACATTTTTGTGCCTTTGTGTTCAGGGGGAGTAGTTTGTATTCCTGAAAATTTAGAAACAATTATTGATGGAAGAAAACTTGTACACTGGATTGATAAGCAACGAATTAATCTGATTCATTGTGTTCCTTCTTTATTCCGTTCTTTGCTACTGCAAGAATCTCCGCCGAACCAATTTTCAGCACTACAATATATTTTATTGTCCGGGGAACCATTGTTACCAGCTGATGTTGATTGCTGGATTCAGCGTTATGGAAAACCCATCCAATTGATTAATCTTTATGGTGCCTCGGAAACAACTATGACTAAATTTTTCTACTTTGTTAAACCTTCAGATGGACAGAAAAAAACAATTCCTATTGGTAAACCAATGCCAGGTAGCACAGCCATTATTGTTGACAAAGCTGGTAAAGTTTGCTCTCCTGGTATGGTAGGAGAAATTTATATCCGAACTCCTTATATAACCTTGGGTTATTATCAGCAACCTGACTTAACAAAAGAAGTTTTTATTCAAAATCCTTTTACGGATAAAATCAATGATATTGTTTATAAAACAGGGGATTTAGGAAGAATTATTGCTGATGGCAATTTTGAATATCTAGGCCGTAAAGATCGACAGGTGAAAATTCGAGGTATTCGCATTGAATTAGCAGAAATTGAAAATGCACTACAGCAGCATCCTCTAATTAGAGAAAGTGCTGTTTTAGCTTGGAAAGATGGACAAGAAAATCTCTATCTTTGTGCTTATTTAGTAGGAACAAAAACCTTAGATACTAGCAAAATTAGGGAATTTTTATTAGATAGATTGCCAGAAGCTATGATTCCAACTATATTTCAGCAACTCGAGAGCTTCCCTAAGACAGTTAGTGGGAAGATAGATAGGCGATCGCTACCTGAACCCCAACTCCAACAACCAAACCGTCCCTTAATTGCACCGCGAACCCCCATAGAAGTAGAATTAGTCAAAATTTGGCAAAAAGTCTTAGAGGTGAATCCCATCAGTATTGAGGACAACTTCTTTGCTTTGGGAGGGCATTCTTTGTTAATCACTCAGTTAATGTCCAGTATTGATTTAGCATTTCAAATTAAAATTCCCATAAAAACTTTATTTGAGTCTCCTACCTTAACTAGAATGGCAGATTCAATTGACACTTTACTCTGGCTACAAGAAACATCCACTACTAACGTCGAAACGATAGATATGCTTGAGGAGGGAGAACTATAGAACTTTGGAGATTTGTGCAATATCTGAGAAGATCTCCCTTGTCTCCCTTTTTTCTAGAAACTAATGTCGTTCATTCCAGAAAGTATCAACGGTTTCCCATGGAGTTACTAATTTCTGTGAATCAAAATGTTTTTTTTGTTAAATTATCTGAATAATAACAGTTGCTTATTTCCTCTAATATAGGTTTGATTGATGAACTGAAAGTAGCCTAATTATATTGATGAAATTTAGTAATTGAATAAGCAACAAAAGGATTTGAATTCCCTAATGTAACTTTTTTATTTTGCATCATAGAAGTATGGAAATGTTTCCAAGGTGGCATAGCAGCTTGTAAAGGATCATAAAACATTTCCAGATATTTAGGAATAATTCGTAGGAGATGTTTTTGGGATTCCAAAGGAAAAGCAGAGAGACTAATACCTTCTCTAGGTTTTAATGGTTGGATTTGATTACTGTTCCGTGCTTTTTTCACTGAGAGACAATTAGGATCAAGAATATCAATTACTTTTTCTTGGGACAATTTAATCAGATCACGATGAAGCCCTAAATTGACTTCATATGGCCGCTATACTATTCTCTCAAATGAAATTTTTAGCTCCACAACTTAAATTTAATACTCTATACAACATATGAGATTAATAGATTTATTAGCCCAACTTCGTAAACTCAATATCAAACTCTGGGTTGAGGGGGAACGTCTACGATATAGCGCACCTTCAGATACCTTAACCCCAGAATTAAAAGCTAATTTAGTTGAAAAAAAAGCAGAAATAATTCAATTTTTACGTCAAAATGCTGCTCAAAAAGGTGAAACATCCCCAGACTTACAACCTATCAAAAAATTGGCCCGTCCCCCAAAAATTCCCCTTTCTTTTGCACAACAACGGTTGTGGTTTTTAGAACAGTTAAACCCCAATACCAGTACCTATAATATGCCAGGGGTGCTGCAACTTCAAGGTAAGTTAGACTGTGCCTCCTTGGAAAATAGTCTCAATCAGATCGTAAAGCGCCATGAAATTTGTCGCACGGTCTTTACAGTCGAAGACGGAAACCCCATTCAAGTCATTATTCCTGAATTAAGCATTACTTTAAGGAAAATTGACCTCACAAACCTGTCTACTTCTGAGCATACAAGTCAAATTCAGCAATTAATTCAAGAAGAAGCGTCTCAACCCTTCGATTTAACCAAAGCTCCCTTATTGCGCTCCCTATTACTCCAGCTCACACCCTCAGACAATATTCTCAGTTTAGTCATTCATCATATTATTTTTGATGCCTGGTCAATGGATGTACTTATCAGAGAATTAACCGCACTTTATTCCGCTTTTAAAGGACAAAAACCCTCATCCCTACCAGAATTACCGCTTCAGTATGCGGATTTCGCTATTTGGCAACGCCAAACCTTATCAGAGGAACGTTTAGCCTCTGTGATCGCGTATTGGAAACGACAATTAGGAGATCCCTTACCCGTCTTACAACTTCCGAGTGATTATCCTCATCCTCCTGTTCCTAGTTTTCAAGGTCGCCGTTATGCCTTTCATTTATCAGTGTCTTTAACGGAAAAACTGAAAACCTTGAGCCAGAAACAAGGGGTAACTCTGTTTATGCTTTTGTTGGCAGCTTATTTAACCTTACTCTATCGTTATACTGGGGAAACAGATCTGTTAGTAGGAACAGCGATCGCTGGAAGAACACACCCTAATTTAGCCTCGTTGTTTGGCTGTTTTGTTAACACCCTTGTCCTCAGAAACAATTTATCTGGCAATCCTTCCTTTGTCACCCTGTTAGAACGAGTTAAACAGGTTGCCCTAGAGAGCTATAATTATCAAGATGTTCCCTTTGAGCAATTAGTAGAAGCATTACAGCCACACAGAAATCTCAGCCATTCTCCATTATTTCAAGTCGGATTTGCTTTTTATCCAGAACCGAGGGAAGAATTAATCTTACAGGGATTGAGGGTGACTCCATTAAACTTTGATAGCAGTACCTCTAAACTAGATTTAACTCTATCTTTAAGACCCAATGGCAAGGAATTACAAGGTTGGATCGAGTATAGCCTGGATTTATTTACAGAAGCCACAATTATTCGGTTATTAGGTCACTGGGAAATTCTGCTAGAAGGAATTACAGCTAATCCTCAACAGTCACTCGATAAGTTACCTTTATTAACTCCAAGGGAAAAAGAACAACTCCTGTGGGAATGGAATCAGACGGTTCGAGATTATCCCCAACAGAGATGTATTCACCAACAATTTGAACGTCAAGCGAGAGAAACTCCCGAGGCGATCGCTTTGGAGTTTGAACGGCAAACTCTAACTTACGCCCAATTAAATCAAAAAGCGAACCAACTGGCTCATTATTTACAAAAGCAGGGAGTTGCACCAGAGGTGAAGGTGGGGATTTATTTAAAGAGATCGCCCCTAATGTTAATCGCCTTATTGGGTGTTTTCAAAGCGGGAGGAGCATATATTCCCTTAGATTCTGCTTATCCTCAAGAAAGATTAGGCTTTATGCTAGCAGATGGGGATGTATCCTTGGTGTTAACTCAGGATGGGTTAGATGCTTCTTTAGAGATGGTAATGAACTTAGCACAGCAAAAATACCCTCTTTCTCATCCACAAGTATTGTGTCTTGATTCGTCCTTAGAAAGTTTAGCTCAAGAAAGTCAAGACAACCCAGATTGTCAAGTTAAACCTACGCATTTAGCTTATATTCTCTATACTTCCGGTTCTACAGGCCAACCCAAGGGAGTTGAAGTCGAACATCGAGGATTGCTCAATCTGGCCATCGCCCAAAGTCAAGCATTTCACGTCAACCAAGAGAGTCGGGTGCTTCAATTTGCCTCCTTTAATTTTGATGCGTCTGTGAGCGAAATTTTTATGACTTGGGTCGCTGGGGGAACCCTTTGCTTAGTGAAATCAGAGACCTTATTAGTTGGAGACACCTTAATTCGCTGTTTAGAGGAATTAGAGATTACCGTTGTCACTCTACCTCCGTCTGTCTTAGCTGTTCTTCCAACCACTCAATTACCTCACTTAAAAAGTCTAATTCTCGCGGGGGAAACTCCTTCCCTAGATGTGGTAAAACGTTGGTCATCCAATCGGGAGCTTTTTAATGCTTACGGACCAACAGAAGCCACAGTCTGCGCTACTATCGGTAAATGGGATCCGAATCAGTTACCCCATCGCCTTTCCATCGGTCGTCCAATCGCGAATACTCAAGTCTATATTCTCGATCGCCATCTTCAACCCGTTCCTGTGGGTATTACCGGGGAAATGTATCTTGGTGGGGTAGGAATTGCTCGATGTTATCACAAAAAAGAGGATTTAACCACACAGACTTTTATTCCCCATCCGTTTGCGGAGTCATCCTCAAAAAAATTATACAAAACCGGAGATTTAGCTCGTTACCTCCCAGACGGACAAATTGAGTTTTTAGGTCGTCGAGATCGTCAGGTTAAAATTCGGGGGTTTCGCCTAGAAATCCGAGAAATAGAAGCTATGTTAAACCAACATCCCCAAGTTTTAACCGGTGTTGTTGAGTTGATCGTAGAGGGAGAGGAAAAAAGTTTAGTTGCTTATGTAGTATCTCCTGGTCTAGAAACCTCAGATATTAGAGCTTATTTAAGGCAATATTTACCCGCTTATATGATTCCTTCCCAGTTTATTAAACTGGACTCCTTACCCTTAACTGCCAATGGAAAAATTGATCGCGGTGCTTTACCGAGTCCAAGCATTACTCAGTCGAGCGCAGACATTCTACAACCAAGGGATAACCTCGAACTAGAACTATTAAACATTTGGGAAAACGTTCTCCGCCATCGACCGATTAGCATCACCGATAATTTTTTTGAAATTGGCGGTCATTCTCTGTTAGCTGTTCGTTTAATGGCACTGATTGAAGAACGCTTAGGAAGTATTCTCCCACTCTCCACCCTATTTCAAGAGGGAAGCATTGAGAATTTAGCGACAATTATTCGTTCTGCTCCTCAATCTCGTCCTTGGTCGCCCTTAGTCAGAATTAAAACTGGACAATCCCAACTGCCTTTTTTCTGTGTTCATCCCATTGGTGGTAATGTTTTAGGATATGTGGATTTAGCCCGTTATTTAGCCCCAGAACAACCCTTTTATGGTTTACAGGCACCTGGACTTGAAGAGGGACAATCTCCTTACCAAAATATCCCGGATTTAGCGGCTTACTATCTGGATGTAGTAGGGCAAGTTTTACCGAAAGAAACCCCCTACTGTTTAGGCGGTCAATCTTTTGGTGGTTTGGTGGCTTTTGAAATAGCCCAACAAATTCAACAGCGTGGTCAAACAGTGGCGTTATTAGTCATAATGGATACACCGGCTCCCCTTAATGGCTTAACCGATGAGAAAATTGATGATGCAATGTGGTTAGTCAAGCGAGCAGAGGTGTTAGAGCGTTTTTTCGGGAAATCTCTGGGCGTTTCCTGGGATGAACTCAAAAAACTAGATCCCCAAGCGCAATTTAACTACTTTTTACAAAAAATGAGGTTAGCTAATCTCATCCCTCCAGATGCGGGAGAATTGCTAATATACCGTCTCTTGGCTCTGCAAAAAGCCTCTCATCAAGCCTTATTGAACTATATTCCCCAAGTTTATGACGGAAAAATTACCCTACTGCGAGCATCTGAAATGGTAGCTAAAGATAGGGGAGGCGTATTTGCTGAGAGTTTTACCAAACCGGCCTTGGGTTGGAGAGAATTAACCACACACCCAATCGAGATTTATGATGTTCCAGGCAATCACATAACGATGCTAACCCCTCCTCATGTCCGAACTTTAGCCCAAATTCTGCAATCCTGTCTCAGTACAGTCCTCTCATCAACGGATAATTTACAGTAAGAAAATTATTGCCAAATAAGGGCTTGTTGAGGTTTGAGCTATTTATAGCTGGACCAAATCGTGGGATTCGTTTCACCTCAAATAAGCTAAAAAGCTGATGATACTGTTGTATAGCTTATTTGCTGTCACAACTGATTACAGATGAGGTGTAAATCCTCCCTCCAGATCCAGGAGTGAAAGCATAACCCCTACCTTAATGGATGCAAGTAATATTATGTCCGGGTGAATAATTATAATTAAAGCTTTTAGTTGGTCAAAAGCAATATATACAGTTATCGCTAAAGCTCAACTAAAAACAAGAACTTTTTCTCACTAATTATCCGGATATAATAGCGGTTTTCAAATTGATGAACTACATCACCATAACCAAAACCTTGTAGGGACGTTGCATGCAACGTCCCTACTGTGGTCTACCAACATGAAAACTGCTGTAATATAGAACAGGACTTACGCAAAGACACTAGTTGTAGTGTAAATATCGGAAATAATTATCAAAAATACACCACATATAGAAGCAATACGTAAGTCCTGATAGAATATATAGTCGTTTTAATTAAGATTGAAACAAAAATTGAGTATAATAAAATTAAGTCAACTAGAAACTATTTTGAACTATGCCTTACAGTTT
>JAKQYE010000330.1 GCA_023356605.1 Trichodesmium sp. MAG_R02
ATTTTCTAGCGGGAAGGGAGTAGCAAGAGAGCAAGATGCTCCGACTACCCTTCTAATTGACCAAATAATCACAGTTTTTCGGTAGTGCTGTACAAGTAGTGATTTTTACAATTAGACTTCTGAGAGTAAAAAGGGTTTACTGATAAATATGACTATATCTACAGGATGTCTAATTTTTGAAATTAGAGTTGGAGAACCTTACCCTTGAATTTTTGACTAGCAACTAAATTTTGTTTGCGGAGCATTCTGTCAGGAAAAGTTGATAGCTATTTCAATTTAGAGTTAATCAATTTATTCTCTGGGTTTTCTTTAAGACCTTATTTTTAGCATCTAATTGAATTTCCTAATAAAGCAGTCGTCTAAACATTCAAAATAACTTTGTCAAGAATATTAGGTTAATCTTAAAATAGTTAGCTTCAATTAATTTAACGAATGTATAAATAATGAAATTACAATCATTTTACTAAACTCATCCAAAATGGCACTTTGAACTTTATAAATAAATACTAACAGTATATCACACAATCCCATCTATGGCAAAGATCGTAACTTTTTTAAATATCCTACTACTAGAGGGGATTTGGTATAGTACATTTATAAATGTCTTGATTTAAAAGACTAAGTTTCTAAGATTTACAGAATTAAAAGAGGTTATATAACAGATGAAGTTTACTTTATGGCCAAACAATCTTTTTTTCAGATATTCACTCTTTTTTAGCTTACTCTTATCCATCAGCACTACCACTGTTAGTTGTGCTGGACCTGAACTCTCTGAGAAGAATAGCGAGTCTTTACGGGTAGCAGTGCTTCCTTGGCAAAGCTCTAAAGGGCAGCAAGAAAAATTACAACCTTTAGCTAAATATTTAGGAACTCATCTGAAACATCCAGTTAATTTCCAAATCACGAAAAATTATGCAGAAGCAGTCGATTTAATTGTTAAAGAAGAAGTAGATATGGCATATTTGGCCGCTCTTACCTATATCAAAGCTAGAGAACGTAATCCTAATATTAAACCCTTAGTTATACCCATAAATAGAATTAGTGGCAGACCTTGGTATACTAGCGTGATTATTGCTGATACCACCAAAAATATTAAAACTATAGAAGATTTAAAAGGTAAACGTTTTGCTTTTGTTAGTCCATCTTCCACTTCTGGTTTCCTCATACCCATGAATGGTTTGCAAACTGCAGGTATTGATCCTACAAGAGATTTTTCTAAGATTCGTTACTCTGGCAGTCACGATCAAGCCACACAAGATTTAGTAGATGGTGTGGTAGATGCAGTCACTAACGATAAAGCATCTTTCCTGCGGAGTCAAAAATCAGGAAAACTAGATGCTAATTACAAAATAATCTGGGAGTCAGGCCCTATACCTGCACCTCCCATAGTCATCAATACCAAGAAGTTTACACCCAAAATCATCGATCAATTGCAAGAAATCTTGATAGATGCTCCCATAGGTGTTGTAGATGTAAGTGGTACTGAATCTGCAGGTTATACCTTGGGTAAGGACGCAGACTTTGAGGAAATACGACAAATATATACCCGCCTGAAATATACAAAAGTAGCGGAAAAATGAAGATTCTGACTAAATTTATCGTTTCGACATCAATTTCTTTGGGATTAGTAGCTGCTTTACTCGGAGGTAGTGGACTCTTGATTAGATGGACAGAAAAATCCATAGAGAAAACCCGTAACTACACCGATCAAGCAGTTCATATAAGTCAAGAACTTATGCTTTCTCTAGAAAAGCAAACTTCCGTACTAAAAGACTATCTTTTGTTTGATCGCAGTGTTTTTTATCTAGACAGCTATCAGCAAGAGAGGTCAAAGTTTTTAACTAGTTTAGAAAAGATTAAACAGCTAATACCAGAATCTAAAAAAACGGAAGTGGTAGGCCGTCGTTATCAATTTCTTGTCCGCCTAGCTAATAAGATTGTACAAGATCAAAATTATTCTCCTTCTAGGATAAAGCAAGATATTAAAGCTATTAACTCATTCGAGAATGATATTCTGCTGTTTCTTAACTTATTGCGGGAGGAAGTAAAGCAAGAAAATGCCGTGAGCCAAAGAGTTGCGCTTCAATCTAAGCGAAATACAACCATTTTAACTTACTGTTTAATTGCCCTAGTCTTGCTAATTTTCATCAGTGAGTTTTACCGAACACTGTTACCAGTAATTCGCTCGATTCAAACCCTGCAAACTGCTGCCACAAAATTAGGGATGGGGGCTTTAAACTATAATTTGGATATTCAGACTGGTGATGAAATCGAACAATTAGCTCAAGAATTTAATCAAATGGCAGTTAAATTAGCTCAATCTTACTATTCTTTAGATTCTTTAGAACATAAGCGACAAATTGCAGATGCTGCAAATCAGGCAAAAAGTGAATTTTTAGCCAATATGAGCCATGAACTCCGTACCCCTCTCAATGGGATTATGGGTTATGCTGAAATCCTGATTCGTTCGGAAACCTGGGGAGAAAAAGAAAAAAAAGGAATCAATATTATTTATCAATGTGGTTCTCATTTACTTACTCTGATTAATGATATTCTGGATATCTCCAAAATTGAAGCCCGTAAACTAGAATTGCAACTCCAACCAATTCATCTACTATCTTTTCTCCAAGGAATTAGGGAAATTATTTGTATTAGGACAGAAAAAAAAGGTGTTGATTTTGTTTACCTACCAGATGCAAATTTACCAGAGTTCATTTTAAGTGACCCCAAAAGATTGCGTCAGGTATTAATAAATTTATTAGGAAATGCTGCTAAATTTACTCAAAAAGGTAAAGTGACATTTAACATAGATTTAATTGATTCTATGGCAGCACAAAAACAAACTAAAAATCAAATACCTAAAGATAACGTCAGACTTAGTTTCCAGATTAGTGACACAGGTATTGGTATGAATCCAGATTCTTTAGAACGAATTTTCCAACCCTTTGAACAAGTTGGCGAGGGGAAACGATACGCTGAAGGAACTGGATTAGGACTTGCTATTACTCATAAAATAGTCAGTCTATTGGGTAGCAAGATTAAAGTTACAAGTGAGTTAGGAGTGGGCAGCACTTTTACCTTTGAAGTCGATTTTCCTTTAGTCCAAAAGTTCCACAATAAAGTTATAACTGACACCAAAAAGCGATTAATTGGTTATGAAGGGGAGTTACAAACTCTGTTAGTTGTCGATGATAAGTGGGAAAACCGCTCGGTAATTGTCAACTTACTCGAACCGCTCAAATTTAATGTGATAGAAGCCGAAAATGGGGAAGATGCTCTGAATAAGGCTAATCAGTTGCAGCCTAACTTAATTATTACTGATTTAGTGATGCCAGTGATGGATGGATATGCGTTTATTAAACAAATTAGAAAATCAGAAATACTTAAGGCAACTCCGGTAATTGTCTCTTCTGCATCTGTTTATTCAATAGTTGTACAAAATAGTTTGGATACTGGTGGGAATGATTTTCTAGAGAAACCTATTGTAGCAGATGAATTATTTAGGCTACTGCAAGAACACTTACAAATTACCTGGAAATATGAATCTATTCTGACTCCTGATACTAGTTTTTCACAACATCAGTATCAGCAAAATAGTGGGAAGAAAGAAACTACTAATGTAGATATGGTATTACCCCCATCTGTAGTTCTAGAAAACTTATTTCTACTTGCTCAACAAGGTAGATTGAAAAGGTTAGTAGTGGCTGCTCTTGCCTTAGAACAAGAGAATCAAGATTATGCTGCCTTTGTGGATTATATTGTTGAGCAAGCTAAAGATTTTGAAATTAAAAAAATTACAAAATTTCTTAAAGAATCTCTATAAAAATCAAATAATAAAAGCTCAACTGTGTTTAACTTTACCTAACCTAGGAAATTGAGGGAGTTTTGAAAATGACTTTTTCAGTTTTTAGGTAACAGTGCAGTAGATGTGTTCCTAGGATGTTGCATATTGTGTAATAATAGCCTTGAAAAAGATAAATCATGGATAATTCTGATTTAATTTTAGTAGTAGATGATACTCCTGCCAACTTAGCAATTCTTTCGGAAGCCTTAAATGATGCTGACTTTGAAGTAGCGATCGCCACAGATGGTGAATTAGCTATTAGTCAAGCAAAATTAAGTTTACCCAGCTTGATTCTTCTTGATGTCATGATGCCTGGTATTGATGGCTTTGAAACTTGTCGTCGTCTTAAAGGCTCTAAGGTCACAAAAAATATACCTATAATTTTTATGACTGCTCTTAGCGACTCCATTGATAAAGTTAAGGGGCTTAGTTTAGGAGCAGTTGATTATGTTACTAAACCATTCCAAGAAGCAGAATTAATTGCCAGGGTGAGAACACAGTTAAAGCTATACCACCTTACAGAACATTTAGAACATCAAGTGGCCGAACGTACAGCAGAAGTAGAGCAAGCTTTACAACAGCTACAACTGTCACAAGTTCAGTTAGTCCAATCAGAAAAAATGGCAGCCCTAGGAAAGTTGGTTGCAGGAGTTGCCCATGAAATTAATAACCCTCTTAACTTTATTCATGCTAACCTCAACCATATGGAGGAATATACCCAAATTTTCTTGAATTTTATAGAACTCTATCAAAAAAACTACCCTAATCCTGTTGACGATATCCAAGAACAAGCTGAAGATGTAAATCTGAGTTTCATCCGCTCAGACGTAATTAAAATCCTTGCTTCCATGAAAATAGGTACCAAACGTATCCGAGAAATAGTATTGTCGCTGCGAAATTTTTCTCGTATAGATGAAGCTGAATTCAAGGCTGTTGATATTCACGAGGGTATTGAAAGCACCCTAATAGTTTTGCAACATCACTTCAAAGTTCAGCCCAAAGGCCCAGAGATTCAACTCATCCGAGAGTATGACAAACTACCTCTTGTAGAATGCTACTCTGGCCTACTCAACCAAGTATTTATGAATATTCTGGCGAATGCCATTGATAGCTTAGAAGAAGCTAATGCAAAACTTGCAGATCAACAAATCCAAGATAGGCCCAATAAGATCATAATTCGTACATCTATAATTGATACAGAATCAGTACAAATCATGGTGATAGATAATGGTTGTGGTATTCCTGAAAATATTAGACCGTATATCTTTGACCCCTTTTTTACAACAAAACCTGTGGGTAAAGGAACAGGTATGGGTCTGTCCATCAGCTATCAAATCATTACAGAAAAACATAAGGGTCAACTCAAATGTTTTTCAGAAGTAGGACAGGAAACAAAGTTTGTGATTCAAATCCCAATCCATCAGTCAGGTTTGCCAAAATAATACAGAGGCTAAATATCTATAATTCATATCATGTTTGGTAGTATCAAAGGGTCAACTCAAATGTTTTTTAGTAATTGGACAGGAAACAAAGTTTGTGAGACAAACCTCAATTTATATCTATTAGTCGAAGTTGCTGAACTAAAGCAGGGGGCAAATATTTATAATTCTAGTCATCTCGGATAGCATTATTAATGTCTATAAAATTAAGTCACGACGGGAGGAAACTCTTCTACTATTTTATCAAATTGCAAGTATTCAGTTTAGCATGATATCAGACCTTTCAGTCAGTTCATAACCAATCAAAAATCAACACCTAAGCTTTACTCACTGAGTGACCTCCTTCTTACTTTTTAGGATTATATCTGGAGATGCACTAAGTCATTAACTGTAGTTACATTGCTCCCTTTTTTCCACCTTAAAGAAGTATCAGTTTTGTATCTAGGTGTTGATTTTTAGT
>JAKQYE010000331.1:0-3453 GCA_023356605.1 Trichodesmium sp. MAG_R02
TTTTTGCTCTTCACCTTGTCTCTAGAATTATAGGCAAGAGTTTTTTTTCTTGAGTCTAAATACTTACTCAAGTTTTACTATCTTTGCATACTACATTTTGTCGTGCGGAATGTGGGTTAAACTCCTTTCTTCTGTGAGATTTACCACTTTTGGCGATTGATTAATTCTCAAGAAATGTACGACTTGAAAGCATTGAAATATCCATCTTAATGTCGGAGTATTTGTTAGCTTTCCTAACTGGTTTTTCACTTGACTATTGCTTCTTTTTAAAGCTTTTCTCAGTTCTCTTTGCCCTAGATTATACACTAATAAACTTTACAGTTATCCTTTTACCAGAAATTGTTTTCAATCCTAAACGGGTTTCATCTTGGCAAAAGTGCAAATTTTTTCACCTTTTCCAAATAGTTCATATAATACCTTCAATCCTAATCTCAGTTTTTTTTTTTAAGTTTTCTTCAGCTAAAACATCCTTCTTGATACTATAAGGACGAGGTGTTTTCAGTTTAGCTTTTAATTTATATCAAAAGATTTTATGAACGGTTTTATAGGCCAGTTGAACTTGATATTTTTCGCTCAACCAATTTTTAATTTCTCCACAACTTTTGAACCCAATTGGTTCTGGTAATCTTGCTTGTAAACCTGTTAAAGTTTCTCCCGAAATTTTTGAAGTTTTTCCGGGTGCATTTTTTACTTCTATAGTCATTCTGATTTAGATTGAGACAAAATCTTTTTGCTGTGAAAGGGTTTTAGCTGAAAAAGTATCCCACTCTTATTCGGAATAACTATAACAGCTTTTTTAGTCCTCCAACTCGATAAAGTGTGAGCCAACGTGTAATAGTTGATTCATGGCGACCTAGTAGCTTGGCCAGTTCTGAGCGAGTCGATACTAGACTGGTTTTTAGCCAGTAAATCATCTGGAGCGCGTTCTCGTTCTGTAGCTGTTATTGATTTACTTAAACGTTTTTCAAGTTCGGAAACTGTCTCATTGATTTTGACTTTTAAGGGGCGGGCCATAAATAGTTTAGCGATCGCTCTATGATTTTTTTCACTATAACTTATATTAAGCGCAGCTTCATAGAGAATTAGTAGAAGCAGGGGGTCACCAATTAATATTTTTGCCAAAATACTCTCCTGATTTAAATGACATAGAACATGATTTTAGTGCATTAAAAAGAGCTAGAATGTATTCACCTATCAATACATCTTGATTTGGAAATTATTCGTAATTATTGTGCCAGATAGTGTTTCATTATTATTTAAAATAACTATAAGTTCAGCTCAACCCTATTTAAATTCATTAAAAAATTGGCAATTCTTTTAGATGCACCTGATTTTCCCATTCTTTTAACACCATTTTTAGCAATTAACCGCTGTTGCTCTGGCTTCTCCAACAAAGACTTAACTACGCCAGCAACTTCTCTAGGATCTTTGACCAGAATTAGAGAAATTCCTAAAAGGCGACTTTGAGTTTCTGCAAAAGCAGATGTAAACTGAGGACCATTGCCAGGAATAGCGATCGCTGGTTTCCCTAAACCGACAAACTGTTCTGTAGCAGTACCTGCCATAGCAATAGCTAAATCTCCCTGATGTAAAAATTCTGGAAAACCTTGTTTATCTAAGATCATATTTGCATTTCTATTCTGAGAAATCAATTTTATGGGAAAACAAAGACTTCTTTCTCCAGAAAAAAAAGTTGGTTGAGGGTCATCAGTTGGCATTTGTAAAATGCTTCTTTGGTAATAAGTCGTGATTTCTTGTTCAGCTCGCCAATGATAAGACTTAAGCAATATACTAAAAGACTCTAAATCTAAATTAGGAGCGATCGCCCCCAAGAACAAAAACTTTTGTCGTGGAAAAGTTTCGAGTAATCCTGTAACTGCCCGAATAATAATTTCCCAATTTGCATAAGCTTCTGGAGAACGAGACCCTGGTAACAAAGTAATCGTTATTTGATCAGGCGTCTCTAGCATCTGGGCATCAAAGGCATAGATTGACTCCATAGCACTCTCCGACTTGACACCATCCATCATTGGATTTCCCGCATAATAAGCTCGAATAGACTTTTTCCGTAACATTTTTGCTGTAAAATGATCCCTAACAAAGACAGCTCTACATTTCTTCCTACCCATTAACCAACGTTCCCAAGGAAAGTAAACTGACCCTGACCACAGTAGGAAAGCTTCCAACCAAGACTTTTGGGAAAGTTCCTCAGTTTCATCTCTGATCAAATATTCTGATTTAGCAGTTCCCAAAAAAGTATAAGTTACTCCACTTAACCAGGCAAATAATAAAGGCACAATATCCCCAACTGCCAAAATAACTACTTGATGGCCATTATTAGTTTCATAACTTATCCAATATCTTAATGCTTTCAATTGAGCAAAGGTAACTCTTAATAAACCACCCTTAAGATCTTTCCATAAATGCTTTCTATCCATATAAATAAAGCCACCAGAAGGCATTCTTTGTCGGGGGCCAAGAATTGAGAGGTCAGCTATTGTGCTATAAGCCTGTCCTTCTCCCACTATGGGTAAGGCAGCAAGGCCAGGGGAAAGAGGAGATTTTTCTAGTTCAAGGAATATTTGAGCGGCGATCGCATCTTCTCCGTGACCATTACTCAGGCAAAGTATCTTTAAGGTCATTCCAATTATAAATTATAAATTATAAATTGTCAATCATCGGTCATCAGTACCTCTTGTAAACTAAAAATACGAAATTGTCTTTTTTTTTCCTGGAGAGGGAAAGCTGAAAACCATAATTTTTTGGTCATAGTTAAAATGCTCAGGACTTACGCAGTGCTACCATATATAGTGCATTTTTGACAATAAATTCAAATATTTACACTACAAGTAGTGCCTTTACGTAAGTCCTGATGATATTGCTGTAGTAGTGTGGCACAAACCTTTGATAACCACTCTCGCCCCTTCAGTTTTTTTTAGCTCGAGTAATAAACTGTTTTTCCAGAGAGGGAGTTAAGAGGTTTTTTTCTTTCCTGATTTATACTTTTCACTTCCTCTGCTAGACTATCACTCTAAACAACACGGACACAACCATTTAGAATTTAGAATTTAGAATTTAGAATTTAGAAGAGTTTTTTATGTATAGTGGCATAGGATCAATTTGTCGCTAGAATGCGCAAAAACTTAGAAGTTAAGATGGAACAGGACTTACGCAAAGACGCTAATTGTAGTGGCAATATCTTGAAAAATACAAATTTATACGCCATATATAGCGGTACTGCGTAAGTCCTGACTTAATTTAAGATCAACAATTTTCAATACCTGTACTGTACTCTGTGGTTTAACGGTGTGCCGGGGGATATTAAAGGGTAATTATTTCATGATATAGTCATTCTGGTTAAGATTGAGACCTGATCTTCCTGGCTTTAAAGGGTTTTAGGTGAAAAAGTGCCCCATTCTTATTTGGAATGACTATAGAACCCATTTGGGATAT
>JAKQYE010000331.1:3553-5738 GCA_023356605.1 Trichodesmium sp. MAG_R02
TTATTTCATGATATAGTCATTCTGGTTAAGATTGAGACCTGATCTTCCTGGCTTTAAAGGGTTTTAGGTGAAAAAGTGCCCCATTCTTATTTGGAATGACTATAGAACCCATTTGGGATATTTCTCTAGAAGAGACAAATAATTTAGCTTGACAGATAGGGAGTGGGAGGGGAATTTAGAGGAAAAAATTAGCTCTCAATTTAACTTCTGACTTCACCCAATATTTTTCAGCAACCCTAAGAAAGCCGATACGTCATCCCCATATAAAATAATTTGTAAAAACAACTGTAGGGGTTTGGTATCTAAATCCCATTTGCCCTGAAATGTGAACACTAAACCCCTAAAATAAAAGGTAGTGGTGTACAAGTAGTGATTTTTGCAGTTAGACTCCTGACAGTAAAAGGGGTTTACTTATGAATATCACTACATCTACAGGACTACCAAATAAAATATTTAGACTACTTTATAATCTATGGAGAATAATTCAACTTTTCAACCAATCATACCACTCATTTAAACCCTTTCCAGTAACAGCAGAAACCTGAAAAATCCGAATCTGAGGATTTACTTGCTTTGCATATTCAAGACAGCGGTTAACATCAAATTGTACATAAGGCAATAAATCAATTTTTGTCAGAATCATCACCTGACTTTCCCGAAACATATAGGGATATTTAATCGGTTTATCTTCTCCTTCAGTAACTGATAGAATTGCTACCTTACAATTTTCTCCTAAGTCAAATAAAGCAGGGCAAACTAAATTCCCCACATTTTCAATCATCAAAACTGAATTTAAAGGAGGGTTTAATTCTGTATAACCTTTTTCTACCATTGCAGCTTCCAAGTGGCAGCCTTTACCAGTATTAATCTGCACAACTTTACAACCAGTTTGACGAATTTTTTCTGCATCATTAACAGTTTCTTGGTCACCCTCAATCACACTAAAAGTCAAATCAGATTTTAAATCATTAATTGTCCGAGTTAATAAAGTTGTTTTGCCAGAACCAGGAGAACTAACTAAATTGATAGCAAAAATATTTCGACCTTTAAACCACCCTCGATTTTGGGCAGCTATCATGTCATTTTTATGTAAAATTGCCTGTTCTAAACTAATAGTAGTTCTGTGAATTTTTGCATGAAATTCTGTAGTTTCATGATCATAATTTTCGGGAGTATGATCATGAGAATGAGTATGATTAATAACAGTACCGTCTGGGAGGGTATGGGTATGACAATGATGTTTATCTAGAGTTATTTTTTCTCCTATTTTAGGATTAGTAATAGTAGTTTCATTGTGACCAGAACAACCGCAAGTTACACACATAATTTTTATTTTTCCTTTTCTTTAATTTTTAGTTCAAGCTTTACCTTATACTTTTTTCCTCATCTTTGCCTTCCGCAAAAACTTATTGATAAACTTTAGTTTTTTTAAATTCACTTAAACCTAACATTTCTGCTATCTCCTTTATAGTTTTTTTTGTATAACTTCTCAACAATAGTTGTTTGAATTAGGTTGATTAAATCTTTTGGGTGAATCATTTCCTCTTGAGCTTGATGAATTAAATATTTAGCCAAATTAATCCCTTGATTTTCTGGCTCAATTACCAGTTTAACAACTTCTATCCCTAATGAACCATTTCATCTAAATAAATCCGTTGAGCTTGATTTGAAGCTAAAATGTTACCAAATGCTGATTTTGTTCCCTTTCCATATTATGAGTGGGATAAATAACTACCGTGTGCCAGAGATTGGAGAGTTGACACTATCATAAAAAGAGAAATAACGATAATAGAAATTCCTGATGATATTAAAGGCTACTTGATTGAATCTCCCCAAGACCAATTTAACCCACATTCAGCACTTCCGGCATGTAGTACAAAAAGATACATGAATTATCATTACTATTTTGAGCCAACAAATTAAACAAATTAATTCTATAGAACACAAAAAATTAGTGGCATGAATATTTTGAGCAAACCAGGGATTTCTTTTGGCAGCAGAACATACAGGAGGAACTACACTCCTGTTGTTCGCATCAGTTAATTTTCTTAGTTCTTCAAGTAATGCGTTCGCGAAGCGGACTGGAAGTCTATCGCGAAGCGGACTGGAAGTCTATCGCTTCTTATTATTGTTTCCCAGATAATATTTTTGACAACTCGAGGGTAAAAACTCTAAAATTAAGCTC
>JAKQYE010000332.1 GCA_023356605.1 Trichodesmium sp. MAG_R02
GCAGAAAAAGTCTTCCATTCTTATTTGAAATATTTGAAATGACTATAATTTGGAAAAGGTTTCATTTTGGATATATAGCAATCCTACGCGCGTTCGTGGCAGAAATTATACTGCTTTTTAGGGAATAGGGGAAAGGGAACAGAGAATAGGTAAGAGTTTTAAAAGTTTTATTTACTTTTTGATTTGTCGCAACCTATGGGCGGATTGCTATATAGTTAAAGCAAATATTAGGAAATTTATAAATGCTCAAACCTAGTCAGGGATAACTTCTGACTTTCTACTTGCTTCGATTGCTATATCTATAATTAGGAGTTATGCATTAAGAGTATTCCAGAAAAAAAGTGATCCGAAATAGAGATAATATGATAAATGTTTACTGCTGGAAATAACAGTAGCTTCTGCAGAATAATTGGATCATTATTTTTTTTGTTTACTAACAGAAAATCCAAAATATGTTTATGCCAAATTTAGTATTTTTCAAGACATTTTGCTAATTGTTCATAGGGTATCGCCGATGAAAGATAACTGTCAAACTAAAATCGTTAATGGCTACAATGCATAATCTTCCTTAATCCACACTAATTCAAATTTGTCAATGGGTAAGTCTCATTGGGGAGCCCATCTCAACTAACCCCTTCCTGGCAAAAAACTACTACTCAGCTTCTTAATAGCAGTATTAGCAATGTCCGCATAACGTATTTCTCCACACAGAATTTTACTCATTACTACAGTAGCTGCTGGTAACTTAACCCCCATTTTATAAGCTACTTTAGGAAACCGATAAAATGCTCCTGCTAAACGACCCGCCCAAGCCATATCTTTACCCCATTCCTCATTAACTATCTGAGTATATTTTTTCAGAGCATCCCCATTTCCTCCTAAAGCTTCATCTATAGCTTCAGCAGCTTTTAAGCCACTAAAAATTGAAGGGCGAATTCCTTCTGCTGATAAGGGATCTGATAAACTTGCTGCTTCTCCTGCCAATATAGCATTTTGAGTGTGAAGATTTTTTTCTCCGTCCCATAGAGAAATATAGTGTTCTAGTAATTCATCTTGACTTACATTTGCACCAATTTGTTGAGCATATTCCATCAAATCTTGAGATAAATTTTTAGCTTCCCCACCCCTAAAAGTAGCAATACTAATTGAATAGGAATCTGCTTTTGGAAAACCCCAGATATTCCCATTTTTAACTGAACCAAATTCAAAGCTAGCTTTTTGATTTGACTCATTTAATGGTGCTTCAAAAACTATACTTTGCCGTTTTTTAGACTCCTTAAAACCCAACCATTTAGCCATAGGGCCTTTAGCTCCATCAGCAGCAATTAAATAACGACCAATAACAGGTTCTGTAGTTGTTTTAACTTCCCAAGAATCCCTTTTAAATTCAATACCTGTAACTTCTGTTTTATCTCTTAATTCTGCACCTTGTTCTGTAGCTTTTTGGATGAGAAAATGGTCGAAAACATCTCGTTTTACCATCCACATAGGAACAGGCAAATCTGCTTCTACAGGATCTTCTGATTTCCATGTATAACAAATTTTATTAACCTTGAGAGAAATTGCTGGAGTTAAATCAAAATCAAACCACTGAGCGATCGCTGGAGATAACCCACCGCCACAAGCTTTAACTCTAGGGAAAGATTCCTTTTCTATCACTAAAACAGAACGTCCTTTCTTGGCCAAATGATAAGCTGCTGTGCCTCCTGCCGGGCCAGCTCCTACAATTATACAATCAAACATTTTTTCTAACTTTAATACTGAGATTTTTTTATGATTTGCTAAAACAGGAAAAAGTCAGTTGAGTAGGGGCAGTTATTAGTAGAATAAATAAGTAATTAACTTACTTAAAATATCTATAAAACTACCCCCAAAATTCTATATTAGGATTCTCCAACTTGACCTATTCTTGTCTAAGATACTCCATATTTGAATACCTTGTTTATTGAAAGAATCAAGGAATTAATAAGGTTAGCTGATAGCCAGTTTTATTCATAGCTTTTAATTCTCCTTGAACACTAACTCTTCCTTCCCAGACAACTAAGCTATACCAATTTCATGAATTTAGGCTGCACAGCTTTACTTAATAAGATTACATAGTCATTTCAAAAAGAGATGGAAAACTTTTTCTGCACCAAACGCGAGTTAGAGCAAGAAATACTTGTCTCAATCTCAATTAAAATGACTATATTATTTCATTTTTGAGTCTGATGTGTAGCTATACTTGAGGAAATTGATATTAATAACTCATAGCTTACAGCTGATAGTTGATAGCTGAGGGTTAAATGCTTATAAATAATAAGTAGCTGAATGTTTACTTATCTGTGCTCTTCAAGATTTTTTAAACCTTCGTAATATCCTTTTCTTTAGCAGCTAATAACTCATCTATTTTGGCGATATATTTATCAGTCTTCTTTTGAATTTTGTCTTGCAAATCTCGTGATTCATCTTTAGAGATATCGCTATTTTTTTCTTGTTTACGAATTGAATCTACTGCATCACGACGAATATTCCGGATAGAAACTTTCCCCTCTTCAGCAAGTTTTGCTGTTTTTTTAACCATTTCTTGACGACGCTCAGTTGTTAGTGCTGGTATATTTAACCGTACCATAGATCCATCATTGTTGGGAGTTAAACCAACATCTGACTTATTAATAGCTTTTTCAATCAAGTTGAGAGTAGTTTTATCATAAGGTTGAATAGTAATTGTACTAGCATCTGGGATGCCAATATTTGCTATAGATTTGAGTTGAGTCTGGGAACCATAATACTCCACCATTACTCTGTCCAAAAGAGAAGCATTAGCTCTTCCAGTTCTGATAGTATTGAAGGAATTTTTAGTCGCTTCAATAGCTTTTTGCATTTTCTCTTCAGCTTCTTTTAGATTCATAAAAACCTCCTACAATAGTTCCGATTTTTTCTCCCATAACAGCTTTACGGATATTACCCGAAACTGAAAGGTTAAATACAATAATCGGGATATTATTTTCTTTACAAAGAGCGATCGCTGTACTATCCATCACCCGTAAATCTTGAGTTAATACTTCCCCATAACTTAGGGACTCATATAGTTTGGCCTCTGGATTCTCATGTGGGTCATAATCATAGACCCCATCGACTTTAGTAGCCTTAAAAATTACCTCTGCATCAATTTCTGCTGCTCTGAGAGCCGCAGTCGTGTCAGTAGTAAAAAATGGATTACCAGAACCCGCACCAAAAACTACCACTCGACCTTTTTCTAGATGGCGAATAGCTCGACGACGAATATAAGGTTCGGCCACTTCCTGCATAGCGATCGCTGTTTGGACTCTTGTTGGTACTCCTGCTTGTTCCAGGGCATCCTGTAAAGTGATAGCGTTCATCACAGTGGCAATCATACCAACATAATCTGCTGTGGCCCTATCCATTCCCTTAGAGGCTGCTTTCACCCCTCTAAAGATATTACCGCCTCCAACTACAATTGCTATTTGAACTCCCGTGGCCACTACTTCGGCCACTTCCTGAGCAATGCCTTGGACTATCGCAGGATCAATGCCATAGCCCAGACTACCTATCAAGGCTTCACCGCTTAACTTCAGCAAAGCCCGTTGATAAACTGTCCCCATGCTGTAAGTATTTTCTCAACTAAAGTTGCTTCCACAATACAATACCAGTTGAGTTACTTTTTGGACTATCTTAAATTCTTGATAATTACAGTAGATTAGATGATAAACACAGTATGTTATATGACTTTTTAATTTAAATTGATACTTTTTTTTCTTATTATAACTAAGTTATAGCAGAAAAAAAATGTTTCATTCTTATTTTAAATAACTATAAGTCAAAAACACAAAGTCAAAAGGCGCAAAGTTAAAACTTAGAAGTAAATTAGTAGCACAGACTAAACTTGAGACCCGTAAGAATGTCCTCAAGGTAATAGCGACTGCTATAACCATTTTTTGCTTGCTCCCTATCTTCCCTATTCTTATTTTTGCTTGCTTCCTATCTTCCCTATTCTTAGCTTTTTTCTTCCTTGCAGCTCTGTCTTCTTTTTACTATTAGTATAGTCAAAAACAGACCTACTCTTGTTAACACCCCCTTGCCTTAATCCCTCACTTCTAGCCCCATTTAGTTGAGCAACCAATAACCTCTGTTGTGGATAGAGTTACTGCCTTACCTTCGATGAAGTTTGGCGATCGCCCAAGGTAAATAAGCAGCTTTTACCGAAAATTTGGGTTTAAAGCCTCGCCCATAAGCAGGGCTTTTTCATTCTCTAAAATTAGTAGTCAATTTTTGGAGAAAAGTTATATTTTTTACTCCCTAATATTGCTAAATTCTAATTTAATTGATTTTAATTTTTCCGGAAAATAACTTTCTCTATTTTTTGAGATTAAAAACTTAAGCTCATGCTTTATAAACAATATATTCTCGTTTTATTCTCTTTTTCTATCCAATTTGTTTTTAGTAAAAACAAATTTTTATTGTCTATTTAAGTAGAGAATGCTAATTTTTTTTACCAATTCTTTCCTAACCAATATATTCCTTGTTTTATTGAATTCAAACCAAAACATCCCTAAACATTCATAATTATAGTCGTTTTAATTAAGATTGAAACAAAAAAATGAGTATAATAAAATTAAGTCAACTAAAAACTATTTTGAACTATAGCAATCCTATTTGATTCGTGGCAAAAATTCTACTGCTTTTTAGGCAACAGGGAACAGTCAACAGTTAAGAATTTGAACTTTTTTATTTACTTTTTGATTTGTCGCAACCTATGCGCGGATTGCTATATGCCTTACAGTTTAGACTTAAGACAAAAAGTAATAAATTTTGTAGAAAATGGCGGTACGATATAGTGTCTTATTATTATTTAAAATAACTATATTGTGTACAAAAGTGAAAAATTTCGAGATCCTTGTAGTTCTCTTATCTTTGATTTATCTTCATTAAAAATCACATTTTTTGCCCAATGTACTTGATTTTCTATTAACCAATGTCCTCTGATTTTTGCTGCAATTTTTCTTGATGGTAGCACTTTACTACTAATATAATGCAAAGTTTATTCAGACTTTTTATTGACTCTTAGTCCTGTTCTCTCTACCTTTATAAAGCTTTGAATATGAGGATAATTTTTATGTTTAATCTTTTCGGCTTTAAATACACTAATTTTTCGCACTTATTTGGCGTCCATAACTTTTGTATATTTCTTGATATCTACTAATAGGCTCCTCTACTTTTGCTAAATATTTTAAGGGATTAAATAACTTAATTTGGTTGGCTTTTACTGTAATCAAATAATCATTTTTACTTTCAATTACCATCTGAGTTTTTTGTTTATTGCAGCGCAAGTGTATCCAAGATAAATGTCTTATTCTCTAAACCCCTATCTCTTGTTAGCTCTTGTACTTGCTTGGTTTCTGAACTTTTTTTACTCTCAAATGTTTTTGAAACCCTAATTAGTTTTGTCTCTAGACTAAACCCTAATACTGTTACTAACATATTTTGTCTGTTTTGTTCATAATTAGTCAAAGTATTTTTTTAACTTTTCCCATCAACTGCAATGCAATCCTCTTGATGCTCTGAATAATTAGCGGATATTATTTTATCAAAAATTAATTGTATCTCTGATTCCTTGAATTCCATCATAACTCTCCTAATCGTACTATGTGAAGGTAACTTTTTTGAGAGTATATTTAATATATTCATTAGTGGATCCTGATTGTTATTACTAAACATTTCTATTTGTTTATAT
>JAKQYE010000333.1 GCA_023356605.1 Trichodesmium sp. MAG_R02
GTAATGTCAATATGAGGAAGACTTGCCCCAGTCATGGCTAAAATTTTTCCTTCCACATATTCATGGCGAAATTCTTGTTGAGCTTCCCATTCTAAGTATTCTTCTGGTGTCATTTTTTGATAATTTTCAGGCCAAGCAATCAGAATTTTCTCCTTTCTTTTTTTGTTCAGGATTACTGGTGATAGATAGAACCGGATGGCACATAACAGATAACTTCGCAATTCCCTCTGCTTGAATTTTAGAGTTCCTACCTATCTATTCTCCTGAACTACAGCCTGCCAATAGGTTGTGGCCATTACTAGAGGGTTCAATTATGAATAAAGTTTTTGATTCTCAATGGAGTGCTGGAGCAGGTAATCTGCGATCGCTCAACGTCAGGTCGTTCTATCGCTGTTGTCAGCTCATCAAACAACCAGAAATATTGCTGGCAGTATCTCAATTCCACTGGTGGCTGTCAACCATGACTTCCAATATCTAATTAATCGGACTCTCTATTATATCTTCTCCCCCACCCTCTTTTGTAAGGGGGGGGAGCCAACAAAAAGTATTCCCCTTTTGTAAGGGTGGAGCCAACGAAAAGTCTCCCCCCTTAATTAACAAGGAGAGCCTTTAAAGTCCCCCTTTCTTTGGGGGATTGAGGGGCCCTCAAAACTTTAGGAATTGCCATATTAATATTGAGTTCTTAACCATTATGAAAAGACATTTAACTCTAAAAGCAAAATTTTCAACTTTAGTTGCTAGTCATTATCTATCAGCTTACCTAGAAGAAAATTGTTATTACTAACCTGGTGAATTTTACAATCATATAACAACAATATCACTAAAGTCGGTGTTTTCTTAATGGCTAGTGAAGTTGTTACTAACCCTGAAATATTTAAAGACTATAAATGCAGTCTTAGCCGTTTATTATTAGCTTAACTTTTTTGTTTGTCAGTTTTTAAAGTTTTTGCTAATTGGCGATCGCTCTGAAATTTAATGATTCGGAAAAATGAGGAATTCTAAGAATCTTGGGGGGGGGGTTAATTTATACAAAAAACAACTATAAATTATAGCATAAAATATTTTTGATAGAGGTCTTGGGAATAATCACAGAATTATAGGACCCACTGGTATTACCATAAGTTGAAAATTTAATAGCTTTAGGATTTCAAACAGAAGAAGTTAGTCGCCTGTTGACTTTAGACCCAAGAAAATTTATTTTAGCAAAAGAATAAGTAGTTTTCTAGCAAAATACAAATTTTTTTTACAAAGATGTAAATAGAGAAACTAATTTGCAAAAATATAAATAGGTAATAGGATACAAAAAATGATGAAGGACATATTATGGCATCAGCTTATGTTTTCTGTCTAATTATTGGTGGAGTATTTGTTGCTCTTTCAGCATTTGCAGGTCTAGATGGTGTAGACTTTGATCAGGACTTTGATCCTGACCTAGAAATAATCGACCAAGGAGATAAACAAAGTAATACCTCAATATCTCAACGTTATCGGCGATTATGGCTACCATTTTTTAGCTGGAAATTTTGGACTTTTGGCAGTTGCTTTTTTGGCTTAACTGGAATTTTATTATACTATTTTTCCCCCAGTCTTTCACCAACAATTACTGCTATTATTTCTATAATTGTTGGTATTTTATGTGGTACAATTGTGGCGTGGGTATTACATATTCTAAAACATAGTCAGGTTGATAGCTTGGTGCGTAGTACTGATTTAGTAGGTCTTTGGGGAACAGTTGATATTCCTTTTGATAAAAATAGTAAAGGCAAAATTCGAGTAAATGTTAAAGGATCTGTGGTAGGATTTATTGCTTTTACTGAACAAGACAGGGAGTTGACTAAGAAAGAAAAAGTATTTATAGTAGGAGTGGAAAATAATAAGGTATGGGTAGTATCACAAGATTGGCTGGCTAGGTCTTCATTGGAGAAGTCTTAGGATTTTTTTACTAAGGAACAAATCAGATGAAAAATCAAATTTTAATGCTAGCCTTAATCTCAGTAGCAGTGGGAATATTTGGCGGTATGTTAATAGTATTGTTGGTATCGATTTTTCGCAAACGACAAGTTATAAATAGTCTGGTTAGTCCTCAAGATTTGTTGGGTTTACCCTGCACTGTAGAAATTCCATTTGATGCTAATAGTAGGGGTAAAGTTCGTCTAAATATTAAGGGGTCTAATCTAGAGCTAGTTGCACGTACAGAAGAATCAAGAGAATTTACTAAGGGAGAAAAAGTATTCATTATAGGTATGGAAAATAATCAGGTATGGGTGGTTTCAAAATCATCTTTTCATTACCATAAATAAAAATTAGTAGTTAATTAGAGTAAATTGTCAAAAATTGATCATTGATTTCACAATACCTTAGTGAGGAAATATAGCTAATGAAAAATAGATTTTTAGATTCAGAAATAGGCGAAATGAAAACTGTAGAAATAGCACAAACTTCTAATCAAATATACAGCAGTCAAACTAATAATTTGACCGGGCAAGTTCCTACAGTTTTACCCGTCGCTCTTTCCATATTTGGAGTATTAATACTCATCTGGTTTATCAATACATTTATACAAATTTGTAAACCCAATGAAATTCTAATTTTATCCGGTCGTAAACGGCGGATCAAGGGAGGGCAAACAGTTGGTTATCGGGTAATCTTTGGCGGCAGAGCAATTCCCATTCCAATTCTAGAAACAACTAAAACAATGGACTTGCGAACAATGCCAGTCCCCGTAGAAGTGCGCAATGCCTATTCCAAAGGGGGTACTCCATTAAATATTCAAGCGATCGCTAATATCAAAGTCTCTAACGATCCGAAAGTGGTCGGTAATGCCATAGAAAGATTTTTAGACCGCGATCGCTCAGAAATTACCCGTGTCGCGAGAGAAACCTTAGAGGGAAATTTGCGGGGTGTTGTGGCTACTCTAACCCCAGAACAATTAAATGAAGACCGTCTCCAATTTGCTGAACGCATTGCTGAAGATGTGAGTAGAGACCTAGCTAAATTGGGCCTGCAACTTGACATCCTGAAAATTCAAAGCGTTTCTGATGACGTAGACTACCTAAACTCTATCGGTCGCAAACAAATTGCTATGATTCGTCGAGATGCAGAAATTGCCGAATCTAATGCTAAAGCAGAAGCCGAGCAGATAGAAGCAGAGTCCAAACGAGAGTCAGAAATTGCTAAAACTCAGGCAGCGACATTAATAGTTCAAAAAGAAAACGAACTACGCAAAATCAAAGCTGAATTAGAACAGCAAGCGCGTTCAGAAGAAGAACGAACTATAGCAGCAGGCAAAGAAGCTAGAGCTAGAGCAGAACAGTTATTGCAAACAGTCCGTGCCGAATTAGAAAGGTTACGTCTGGAAGCGGATGAAGTCTTGCCAGCAGAAGCGCAACTGCAAGCTAGGGAATTGTTAGCTAAGGGAGATGCTACTTCACTCTCAGAAAATGCTAAAGCTGAAGCTTTGGTTAACGATATGCTTTCGTTGGTTTGGCAAGAGACTGGTAAGGATGCTGCCGAGTTATTCTACTTACAGCAGATTAGTATGATTTTGCGGGAGTCTGCTAAGATTCCAGGACAAATTAAACTGGAAAATATTAATGTTATTGATAGTGGGGATGGTAAGTCGATCGCTAGCTTGATCAATGCCTATCCAGAAATATTCCGCCAGTTCCTCAAAAATGTCAATCAAACTCTTGGCATTGATGTGACAGGCAAGTTGAGCAGTCAGGATAGTAAAAAAGTTAAATCTCTGGAGCCTCAAAAATAGAGTTTTCGTAATTTGAAAACTTGCTTGAGAGGCCTTTCTTATAGGTATTTTGTTACAAGCAATTTCAATTACAAAAAATTGGTTGTAATTATGTTATCATTATAGAGATAAAAGAACCAATTTTTCTTCTCTATCTAAAAAAAATGTTGTAAGTAAGTATATTCAGTTAACTTAGGACTTAGACAAAATATCAAATATACACTATATAAGGGTATCAAAGCTGTTACTACTGTATTTGGTGTTGGCTGCATAAGTCCTATAAATTAAATTTACAGCAATTTTAAAGAGAGTTTCATACTATTCTCTATTCCCTATTACTAACTAAAATTACGGAGTCAAAAAATTATGATGGAAACAGTATTAGCATTACTAGCAGTTTTCGGAGTGGGCACTAGTGCGGGTCTCTTTGTAATTCGTAACCTTTATTACATTTGTCAACCAAGTGAGGTCCTAATTTTTGCTGGTAGTCGTCACAGTGTTGGAGACAGCCAGAAAAAAGTGGGATATCGTTTAGTGAAAGGTGGTAGTAGTGTTCGTGTCCCTCTATTAGAACAAGCCTTTCGTATGGACTTGAGTAATATGATTATTGAACTCAAGGTTAATAATGCTTATTCTAAAGGTGGTATTCCCCTGATGGTGGAAAGTGTTGCAAATATAAAAGTTGCTGGTGAGGAACCTACTATTCATAATGCGATCGAGCGGTTGCTAGGAAAATCTCGCAAGGAAATTGAAAAACTAGCTCAGGAAACCCTAGAAGGAAATTTGCGCGGTGTGTTAGCTTCTCTGACACCGGAACAGGTGAATGAGGATAAAATTGCTTTTGCGAAAAATTTACTAGAAGAAGCAGAAGACGACTTGGAAAAATTAGGTTTGGTATTAGATACCCTGCAAATTCAGAATATTTCCGATGAAGTGGGATATCTTGATTCTATTGGTCGTAGGCAACAGGCGGAACTTTTACGAGATTCTAGAATTGCAGAAGCTAAAAGTCAGGCCGAATCAGTCATAAGGGCTGCGGAAAACCAAAAGAATACTTCTCTCAAACAGATTGAAACTGAGATTGAGATGGCTCGTGCAGAGGCAGAAAGACGAATTCAAGATGCGATAACAAAACGGCAAGCTGTGGTAGCTGAGGCAGAAGCAGATATTGGGTCAGAAGTTGCACGAACTCAGGCTGAGGTTGCAGTGCAGAAGGAGCGGATCAAACAGGTGGAACAAAAGTTACAGGCGGATGTGGTTGCTCCCGCCGAAGCTAAATCTAAGCAGGCTATCGCTCGGGCGAAGGGAGATGCTGCTGCTATTGTGGAACCAGGAAAAGCACAAGCTGAGGGTATTCGTAAATTGGCAGAATCTTGGAAAGCTGCTGGTGTAAATGCTCGGGATATTTTTCTGTATCAGAAGCTCGAAGAGTTGTTGAAGATTATAGTATCTACTGTGCCAGAGGTGGAGGTAGATAATGTGACTGTGATTAATGCTCAAGGTGGCAGTAATGCTACAAAAATGGCTGCTTTCTTTGAGGAGTTAAAGCAAACTGCCGGTATTGATGTAGCTGCTACCCTGGAAAGTTTGACAGCAGGAATAGATATAGCTGAAGTCAGTAGTCAGAAATTAACTGAAGTCAGTAGTCAGAAATTAACTGAAGTCAATAGTCACTAGTCAGTAGTTAGAAGTTAAGTTATTATTTAGTAGGCAAGATGTCGGCCCTACAAATAAAGTACATACAAAAACGATAAATCTGTAGGGAGGTTGCATGCAATCTCCCTAATTTGTGGTTGACTTTTTCTAAAAAGTGCTGTAATGTCATCAGGACTTACGCAAAGAAACCCGGTCAAGACAGTAAATCATTGTTTTTAACAAATAAATATCTACGAGAAACCGGGTTTTTCAGTTTGCCTGCGTAAGTCCTG
>JAKQYE010000334.1 GCA_023356605.1 Trichodesmium sp. MAG_R02
TTTTTTAATACACAACTTACACAGGTGACCTTAGAAACCCGGTTGTTTATAGATGTATATTGTTAAAAACAACTATACTATCCTATAAATAAACTGGGTTCTTCCTGGGTAAGTCCTAAAATATCTACTTATATTCTCGGGACTTAGCCAGACCTCGTAGATAATACTCTATCTGTAGGAGGCAAATGCCTTATGCCCTTACTAGATATAGCCGTTATCTGTAAGTCCTGATTCTATAAAATTACTCAACTTATCTAACCAATTTGCCTACATCAAAAACTATGAATCTTAATGTCTTGCCCGGTAATAGTTTTCCTATTGGTGCCACTGTCTACCAAGACCCCAAAGGAGTAAATTTCTCTATCTATTCCAAAAATGCTACAGCAATAGAATTATTACTATTTGATGAACCATTAGCAGCTAAACCAAAGCAAGTAATTTTACTTAACCCAAAACAACACAGAACTCATCATTACTGGCACATTTTTATCTCGGATATTGGAGCGGGACAAATATATGCTTATCGAGTCCATGGACCTTTTAACCCAGAAAAAGGTCATTGGTTTGATGGTACAAAAGTTTTACTTGACCCTTATGCTAGAGTTGTAGTTGGACAAGACAAGTATAGTCGTGAAGCTGCTACGGGTTATGGTGATAACTGTGCTTACGCTCTCAAAGGGGTAGTAGCTGACCCAACTACTTATGACTGGGAAGATGACAAACCTCTAGAGACTCCCTATACTGCCACAGTTATCTATGAAATGCACGTTGGTGGATTTACTCGTAATCCTAACTCTGGTGTTGCCCCTAAAAAACGGGGAACTTTTGCCGGATTAGTCGAAAAAATTCCTTATCTCAAAGAACTGGGAATTACTGCAGTGGAATTATTACCCGTCCAGCAATTTGATGAGCAAGATGTGCGCGATCCTCTAATTAACTATTGGGGTTATAGTCCGATCGCTTTTTTTACTCCTCACCACAGTTATAGTTCTCGCCAAGATATTTTCGGACCGATGGATGAGTTCCGAGATATGGTAAAGGCATTGCATAAAGAAGGAATAGAAGTAATCTTGGATGTGGTGTTTAATCACACTGGGGAGGGTAATGAAAACGGACCGACGGTTTCTTTCCGGGGGTTAGAAAACTCAACTTACTACATTCTGGAAGGGGATGATCCTAGATACTACAGCAATTATAGTGGTTGTGGCAATACTTTCAATACAAATAATCCTTTTGTACATCGCTTAATTGTTGACTGTCTTTGTTACTGGGTTAGAGAAATGCATGTAGATGGGTTCCGGTTTGACTTGGCATCTGTGATGTCTCGGAGTATGACTGGGGACCCATTGGAAGATCCTCCTGTTTTGTGGGCAATTGAGTCTGACCCAGTTTTGGCGGGAACAAAAATTATTGCTGAAGCTTGGGATGCAGCAGGACTTTATCAGGTGGGTTCATTTATTGGCGATCGCTTTGCTGAATGGAACGGACATTATCGTGATGATGTTCGTCAATTTGTCAAAAGCGATCCTAGGATAGTTAATAAATTGGCAGCAAGAATTATGGGTAGTCCTGATATTTACCCTAAACCAAACCGAGAACCAAATCATAGTATTAATTTTATTACTTGTCATGATGGTTTTACTATGAATGATCTAGTTTCTTATAATGAGAAACACAATGAAGCTAATTGTGAAAATAACTGCGATGGTGCTAATTATAACTTGAGTTGGAATTGTGGAATTGAAGGAGTTACAGATCAAGCAAAAATTGAAATGTTAAGACTGCGACAAATTAAGAACTTTTTCACTATACTGTTTTTTTCTCAGGGTACGCCTATGATATTGATGGGAGATGAAGTCAGGCGAACTCAATTGGGTAATAACAATAGTTATTGTCAGAATAATGAACTTAGTTGGTTTGATTGGAGTCAAATTGATCAACAAAATGATTTATTACGATTTGTTAAAGGGATTATTAATTTCACTCAAAAGTTAAAAATTATGCAGTTAGATAAGGTTTTAGCTACTGTAGGAGTCGGGCCAGAACCTTGTTTAGTCAAGAGTCAAGAGAAAACTAACCTGGATAAAGTACCTAATATTAGTTGGCATGGAATACATTTAGGCATACCTGATTGGAGGATAGATTCTCGAACTTTAGCGTTTAGTTTAAAACATCCAGAAAGTGGTGAATACTTTCACATTATGTTGAATGCTTATTGGAAACCTTTAATGTTTGAATTACCACTTTTAAAAAAGGGGGAAAATTGGTATTTAATTGTTAATACTGCTTTTACTTCTCCTAGAGATTTTAATGATTTGGATGTAGGGATAAAAGTTATTGGTGTTAGGTATCGGCTAGAGGCCAGGTCTGCTGTTGTTTTAATGACAAAAAGGGAGTAGAGATTGCTGTATTCACAGATAAAAGACTATATTATAAAACCAAGTTATTGAATGGGTTAAAACTTATTAAATATTCCCATTGGTTGTGTCTCCATTGTCTGTAAATATTAGCAGGGTTTCAGTAAGATGGTTATATGTTTCAAGCTAGAAACAGCAACCATAATTACTGAGAAGTCAGTAGATGTATTTGGTGTACATTTAGGAGTAAAATTACTAGCTTCATTCTCAAAATCCCATTCTTTTTTAATTGAATTATTATTCAATTTATTATCTCAAATTATTACTATATCTACCATTAAGCTTACAAGTCAGCCCCTCACCTACCGACATGAAAACTGCTGCAAGAAGTATCGAAAACTGAGTAAGTCCTGATCAAAAAAAACTAAGGGTTCTCATTAATTTAGATTGAGACAATTATTTCTTGCTATAACTCGCGTTTTAGCAGAAAAAGTTTTCCAATATAATTTGAAATGATTATACAACTGAAAATTATAGATTTTTACAGTTGGAAATTATGGTGGGACATTCATGAAGATTATTAATTCACTCTTTTTAAATTCGAAGATGTTCCTGTACCCCACACTCCGCACTTCAAGTATACTACAAGGGTATTTTTAAGCAAGAAGGTCGATTACAGCCTCTATTATTGCTAATAACTATCAATAGTTTCTGTAATATGTATTTTCACTTACAAACCTCATAGTTATTATCAGGTAAGGCTTTCAATAGCATATCTGATATGCTACATTTTGACGTGCGGAATGTAAGCTGTACCATTAAAACAAAAAAAAATTAACTGTTTAGCGATCGCATTGTCTCCTTATCATACCTTCATTTACCAACCCCTAATAAGGTAATTTTAACCATGAGTGGTTTAGTAAAATGAAAAATAAAATTAGTTTTATTGGTAAATGTTATACTTTATTTACTAAGTAAAGCCACCAAAATATGGTCTCATAAAATATCCGACCAAAATAGCAAAAATTAGTCATAACTATATCTAATACTATTGTCAAGCTTATAAAAAAATGGCTATCTGGAGGATATGACGCTCTACAGGGAAGATAAAAGGCCAAGCAAGTGTCGCAGATACATCACTTCCTAAAAAATAGTTATAGTGAATTCTTAAGAATTTTTAGAGATGTCTAGTTTTTTATACTTGATATTTGATTGTGGTAATATATGATAGTTGTTAGGCTAAAACTTAAGCAAATATGGATCTGACAAAAACACAACTGATTGGTTTAAATGCAAATCATTTTCGTCATCCCTTGGATTTAGAGGCAACAAATGCTTTGAAGCAACTTCCTGGTATAGACTTGTTAGTTAGACAGTTGTTAGGTCCATTAGGTGAGCAGTTCTTCTATATGGAAAATATTGCTTCCAGTGTTCTAGTGAGTGAAGCACAACTACCAGATTTACACAAAACACTATCAGATGCTTGTCAAGCACTAGATATAGAACCACCCCAGTTATATGTTCGTCAACATCCTGAACCTAATGCTTATACATTTGCTATGCGGGGGAAGCAGCCTTTCATTGTTGTTCATACATCTTTGATAGAGTTACTAAACTTAGAGGAAATCCAAGCAGTATTAGGTCACGAGCTAGGACATCTGAAATGTGAACATGGAGTATATCTTACCTTAGGTAATTTAATTGTACTTGCTGCTGGACAAATTTCGGCATGGGGTGGTATAATAGCCCAAAGCTTACAAAGTAAAATACTAGAGTGGTTAAGGTGTGCCGAATTTAGTTGCGATCGCGCAGCCCTACTGGCCACACAAAATCCTCAAGTAGTTGTATCAGCTTTGATGAAATTAGCTGGTGGTTCTCCAACAATATCACCATTACTTAACGTTGATGCTTTTTTAGCTCAAGCAAGAGCTTATAATGAATTTAGTAATACAGAATTGGGTGAAGTATTAAGGGAAGTCCAAACAGCCCAACTAACTCATCCCTTGCCTGTATTGAGGGCTAAAGAAATAGATAGATGGGCAAGTAGTAGAAAATATCAGGATATCTTGCAAAGTTTAGCAAAAGATGTGTACAATAGTAAAAGCAGGGGCGGGTGGCGAAATTGGTAGACGCACCACACTCAAAATGTGGCGACTTCGGTCGTGAGAGTTCGAGTCTCTCTCCGCCCATAAATTCTTATTGTATAATTGTGAACTTCAAACCACTTTTACAACTAGCTTTAAATGCTGCATGAGCATCATAAATTGCCTTCGCTTTAAGATGATATGGTGATTTTTTAATCCAATCTGGTAGGGGTGAATGGCCATTGCCCCCTACCTTTAAGATTACTTTACGCAAATCGTATTTAGAAATAAAACTATGTTTACCGAAAAATTGGGTTTAAAGCCTCGCCCATAAGCGAGCCACTTTTTAGTTTATTTTTTTCACAGGTCATATTTTTAGTTCACAAGAAATATATTAGTCGCAGGTGGGCTTACACCAGACAAAAAACTTATGGGTCGGCAAGTGTAAGACTACTGCCAAAGTAGCTGCAGCCTGTGAAAAGTTAACCCGCATAGGAGCCAGGGCTGGTTTGTTTCCCCGTGCCTAACAGCCGGGGAGAATGTCAAATTGATAAGCTATGAATTGATTAAAGCAATATCTACTTCCTACTAGCCACTGTTTCCAAATTTGATGGAGACTTTTTTTCCGGTAAACTCTGATCTTTTGAGATTTGAGATGAATACTTTCGGAGTCCGTACAATCTGCCTGAGAAACGGTGGAGGATTGAAAGAATGTCTTCAACCATTTCTCTTTCGGGAGAAAGCTCAACTTTTTGGAGAACTAAGATTTCGCAAGAGTGTTTAGCACAAAACCACTCCAGCAAATCGAAACCAAATCTAGCGAGCCTGTCTTGATATGTAACTACAATACGTTTGACATTTCCTGACATGACCCGCTCCAATACGCTAAGCATTTTTTTCCGTTTGTAATTGAGCCCTCCTCCAACTTCTTTGACAAGTTCTCCATCAGGATATTGAGATTGGAGATGTTAGAGTCGATGGGAGGTATTATCCTCCGCACCTCTCCTTCAAAACCGAGCGTGCAACTTTCATCGCACTCGGCTCCTAGATAATCTTAGCTTTGTGAGCTTTTGCCCATGTGGATATAGTTATGGCATAACTCGTGGATTGCTATTAGATTTTTAAATTTCCAGTTGTCGTGGTTGCCATCTATGTGATGCAGATGTATAGTTACTTCAAATAAGACTGGAACACTTTTTATGATTAAACTTAGTTATAGTAA
>JAKQYE010000335.1 GCA_023356605.1 Trichodesmium sp. MAG_R02
TCCAGTTGGTTTAAAGTGGAATTTTAAGGATGTACCTATGAAAAAGGACGTTTAGGAGAGGAGCCGATTTGGAGGTGAAAGTCTCACGTCCGGTTCTGAAGACGAGCAGGTTCTATAAAGGGATTAATTATTCTGGTTTCGGAGCTTGCTTAGTTTAACAAGAACGGCACCGGAAGATTCCGGACATTTCCAGAATGGATTTGCAGAAAAATGCCGTAGCGATCTAAGAGTCATTAGCCTTTGGGAACTCACATCCCAAACTTGCTGTTATTGTAGATTTAAAGGTGGAAAATTAGATTTATCAATTCGTGAGTGGGAATGTACTACATTGTGGGGCTAAACATTAGGGAGACAAAAATGCAACAAGAAATATATTAGTCGCGGGTGGGCATACACCAGACAAAAAAACGGACAGTTTGGCCAGCACAAGACAGCTGCCAAAGTAGCAGCAGCCTATGAGATGTCGACCCGCCTAGGGGCTACGGCTCGGTACGAAACACAGTGCCTAACAGCCGGGGAGGATGTTAAATTTTTCTCAATACTATCCAAGAAAGCAACAAGTTGATCGAATGGCTCTAACTCCTATTCCTTCTACCTTGTGACTCCTACCTCCTCTCTTAAACATGTAAGTAACTTCTAAACTATATCTTATAATTAGAATTAATATAGTTTGAATAACACTTCATTTGAAGCAAATTAAGTGATGCTGCCAAACTAGACACTAAGATAATAGTCTAACAAAAATTCCACAGAGAAAAAATTACCTATGGCATTAAAGTCAACAACTAGACATATTCGTATTTTTGCAGGAGTCATGGAAAATAATGAACTTGTCAGTGATGAGAAGGTATTAACCTTAGATATAGATCCCGACAATGAACTTAACTGGAATGATAGTGCTCTACAGCAGGTTTACCGAAAATTTGACGCATTGGTAGAATCTTATAGTGGTTCAGATTTAACTGAATACAACCTGCGTTGTATGGGTTCTGATCTAGAACATTTTGTCCGATCCCTATTACAATTAGGCAAAATTAGTTATAACCTTGGTAGTCGTGTCAATAACTATAGTCTAGGACTGCCTAGAGTAGATGTTGATGCTGAAGCCAAATAGTATAGTAATTTTAATTTAGATTGAGACAAGCATTTCTTGCTATAACTCATTTTCTGCATAGAAAGTTTTCCATTCTTATTTGAAATAACTATAATGTTAACAATCAGAGCAAACCCATCTTATTTTGGAGTTTTTTTATAGAGCAAGGATGTCAAACTTTTGAGTATTTATACTTTGTAAATCCTGTAAAGCCGAGATACAAGATCCTCCCATATTTTGGACAGGTTTGCTCTTTGTCAAAAACGCTGAAGTTTATGTAATATATCATCGAATCCTATAATGTTCCTATCATCGGGTTAGAAAATATAAATCCTATCTCCTGGAATCATAGTATTTAGACATAAATGGACCGACCAATAGATGGGGAAAATAGATAATGGAACTAAAGCACTAAAACTTATGGACTTAGAGATGTAACTCAAAGAATATTTACCGAAAAATTGGGTTTAAAGCCTGGCCCATAAACGGGTGACTTTTTAGTTTATTTTTTTCCACAGGTTATGTTATGATGCTTTTTAGTTCAAAAGCCATTCTATGAAAGCCAAATTTAAGTGCCATATACATCCAACATTCATTGGGACAAAAACGCCGATTAGCAAGGATCTGAAGATTGTGCCTGCGTTGTCTGGAATGATAGTCTAGCTTGCTTTCAGGAAAAGTACAAACCAGGAAAGAAAAAATCGACTAATTCTGAACTACAAAAACAGTTTATTACTCTGGCTAGAAAGACTGGGGAAAGATTTTGGCTTTCAGAAGTTCTTTGCGCTTACCACTAAAGCAATCTTTAAACGATGTTTCACCAGGCTGATCAAAATTTTTTCAATCAACTCTAAGGCAACACAAAAGGTAAACCTATTAAGACGTCCTAAATTTAAGAGGATAATGTTATTGCCAATAGCTAAATTTACAAAGGGTGAATTTAAAGTTGGTCAGCCAATTGCCTTATAAGCTAAGATAGAAAAGATGAAAATTGTGTGGTAAAGGGAACTGCCCCCTATTCCATCATCAGTAACACCTAATCAAAGATTCAGCTAATGGATATTTCTTAAGTTTTGTACTAGAAGTTTTGCGAGTAGTATTGCCTAAAACTGATAATTCAGGAGGTAGTTATTCAGGAGTTCAAAATTTTCCGACTGTAGGGACGTTTCGCTACGCGACATGAAACGCATTTTTGTTATTCAACTTCCCTACATGGTAAAAAAAATTGATGCACCAAAATTACTAAAGAAACGAATGGTCGAAGTACCCAAAACTAAGTAATTCATTATCTAAAGAAACTAAGGGTTCTAAAAGATATGAAAAAGCTAGATGGCAAACTGAAAGATACAAGGAGAGATTTTTACATAAATTATCTACTGAAATGTCTGCGAAAACCAAACAATTATTTTAGAGGTTAGACAAGTTTCTGGAGTGGTTAAGAATTGGAAATTATCTAGAGGTATTTTCTGAAGAACGGTACCAGAAGATACCGGACATTTTTAGTAGGAAACGCAGAAAAATACGGTGGTACTCTAAGAGTAATTAGCTGTTGGGAACCCACATCCCAAACTTGCTGTTGTTGTGGATGTAGAGGAGGAAAATTAGATTGATCAGGAAATGTTCTACATTGTGGGGCTAAACATGATGGAGACGAAAATGCAGTAAGAAATATATTAGTCGCGGGTGGGCATACCGAGACGAAAAACGGATAGGTCAGCCACCATAAGACTACTGCGAAAGTAGCAGCAGCCTATGAGGTGTCAATCCACCGATGGGTTAAGGCTTGGTTGTTTTCCGGTGCCTAATAGCCGGGGAGGATGTCAACGTTTCAGTGTACGAATTTTTAGGGAGTCTTGATGTGCTTAATTTGATCAAACCTATACTAATCTGATCAAACGGTTATAAAAATTTAAAAACTAGAAGTAAACTCCTAAACTCTTGCCAATTAACTATTGTCTATTCCCTATTCCTAAAAAATGGCAATACTTTGGACAAAGTGAAAATTGCATTGCTATACTTAGTTAGAAGAGTGTAACGGTTTAAGCTAAAAAATTACTAGTTAGCAATTGGCATTTTTATGCATCGAAATTATACTGAGAACTAAGGTGCGAAAACCTAATTCAATTAGTCTATATAATCAAGAAAAGTCTATCTTACATAAAGAAATGGCCGAAAGCGGTGAGGACTCCTGATGGAAAACACTATGCCAAGAAACTATCTGTGGGCTATAGGTGAAGGGCTCCAGACCTATCGGCCAGGAGATATAATAGTAGACCGTTATCAGGTTCAGTATGGTAAGATATTACTAGATACTCAACCGGGAAAAATGCCCGAGATGCCTGAAAAAATTCCGGGTGTTATAGAGCCATATTTGAAATTATTTCCCTATAGACTTCATATACCTCAAGTTTTTGGACAGGTGTCAGTAGCAGGGAAAAAAGGGACAAAGACAATATGGCTCCTAGAAGGAGGGCCAATAAATGGAGAAGGAGTAAGCTTAGTTCCAGAAATTACTGAATTATGGAAAGATGCTACAGCTATGCGACAGCTCAACTGGTTGTGGCAAATAGCTCAACTATGGCAACCGTTAAATGTGCAAGAAGTAGGTTTGAGTCTACTAAATTCAGACAACCTGCGGGTAGAAGGGCAATTAGTACGTTTGGTAGAATTACAACCAGATAAAAAAACTCTGACATTGCAGGACTTAGGTTGGTTATGGCAGAAATGGGTAGGTAGTGCTAACCCAGTAATAAAAAAATTTTTGAAACAGCTATCTTACCAAATGATAGTAGGTGAAGTCAAAAATTCTGACCTACTAATAACACAACTGGATAAAGCTCTAGAAGTATTGGGGCGATCGCAAGTGCGTAGGGTTCATGTTACTACGGCTACAGATACCGGACCATCACGTTTTCACAATGAAGATGCTTGTTATCCACCTAGTAAAACTGTGATTAGTTGTCCACCTAGTTCTAAGACTGTAGCTATTGTTTGTGATGGCATTGGTGGTCAAGATAGTGGAGAAGAAGCTTCTCAGTTAGCAATTAAAGTTCTATCCCAACAACTGCAAAATATTCCAGAAAATGGAGATCCTCTGACTATAACTACAAAGTTAGAGGAATTCGCTTGTGTGGCTAATGATGCTATTTGCGATCATAATGATAATGATGAACGCCGTGGTCATAAACGGATGGGAACTACTCTAGTGATGGCACTTGCTCATCTTCATCAACTCTACATTACCCATATCGGAGATAGCCGTGCTTACTGGATTACTCCTAGCAGATGCCATCAAGTTACTGTAGATGATGATATTGCTAGTCGTCAAGTCAGATTAGGTTACTCATTATATTATGATGCTATAAAACAAGCTACATCAGGTGCTTTAGTACAAGCTTTGGGTATTAATAACTCAATAAATTTACATCCAACGGTACAACGTTTTCCCATAGATGAGGATAGTATTTTCCTAATTTGTTCCGATGGTTTAAGTGATAAGGATCGTGTAGAAGAATCTTGGCAAACAGAAATATTGCCATTACTAGATGGAAAAATTGATTTAGTTACAGTTAGAGATAGATTAATAGAAATTGCTAACACCAAAAATGGACATGATAATGTGACAGTAGCTTTGGTGTATTATCATGTAAAATATAAAGGTCAAATGACAGAAATATCATTGCCGCCTATAGATGTTAAGACTTCAAACTTGCAGAAACTATTTGTAAATTTCTTTTCTAATAGTCAATTTATTGAGAATAAACCTAAAACTTCAATGTATGATTTAGAATATAGAAGTTGGTGGTTTTATGTGTTGGGAATTTTGATACTTCTAGGATTAGGTGGAATATTAGTACACTTTTTAAGTCCCATAGTAGATAAATTAGTAGATAAATTCATTGAACCACCGTCTAGCTTACCAAGAACTCCTGGATTTTCTCCAATTTTATCCTTAGATTTAGGGTCATTCATATTGATTACTGGTAGCAACGATACATTAAACGAGTCTATTGAATTACTAACTAACACCAGAGATAATACTGTTAAAGGTAGAGTTGCTAATGGTACTATTCTCAAAGTGATCGGAAAATTGCCTCGACCTGAGGAAATTTGGTTAGAATTAGAAGTATGTTCAACTAAGAAAATATTAACTACTGATCAAGAATTTATACATTACTTACAACCAAAAGATATTGGTTGGATTCAACTATTTAAAATAGGGAATAGCCTAGATATAGTTATTCTGAATAAGAGTGGTACAATATAGAGAGTAAAATATCAACTATAGCAATCCGCGCATAGGTCGCAACAGATATAATAATAATAATAACATATCCACTTCTTTAATAAAAAAATGATATTTTAGATGAACTAGACGATTTTATAAATCAAACATGCATAGTCAAAAGAAATAAAAAGAGCCTAGTGGGACTTACACAATTTTTAAGCCCAAATATAGCCCAAACTCTCTCTGTGAGAGGCAAAAACCAATACGATTATTAGTCAACCAATTAAAAAAACGGAAAGACATAGCTGTACGAAAAGCATCCATTGCT
>JAKQYE010000336.1:0-1655 GCA_023356605.1 Trichodesmium sp. MAG_R02
CAGGAAGCATTAACAGCAGCAGCAATAGCAGTAGACGCCTTAAATTTACTACTTGATGGGGTGTATGAAGAATATTGTCAAGTTGTGAATTAATGACAGGGATGTTCAGTTGACATCCTCCCCAGCCTAAAGGCATGGGGAAACAACCGAGCCTTAGCTCCGATGTGGGTTGAGGTTCCACGGGCTGCCGCTACTTTGGCAGTAGTCTTACACTTACCGACCCGTCCGTTTTTTGTCTGAGTATGCCCACCCGCGACTAATATATTTCTTGCTGCATTTTCGTCTCTATCATGTTTAGCGCCACAATTAAAACATTCCCACTCACGAATTGATAAATCTAATTTTCCACCTTTCAATCCACAACAAGAGCAAATTTGAGATGTGGGTTCCCAAGGGCTTATCACTCTGAAATCACGATCATATTTTTCCGCAAATCCATTCTAGAAAGGTTCTGAATGTTCTCCATCGGTATAATTAATATTATTTAACTCAGTGAAAGGAAATAGAGAATATAGAGTAGGAAGCAGGGAAGAATCAATAAGTATAATTAAATAGTATTAACTAAAATATAGCTGGTCTTTTTCAAGGATTTGGAGACTAAACCCCTACTTTTGAGGTATTTTGTTGATAAACAAACTTTAAATCCAGAGAACTAAAATGAGTGAATTTAATCAATGGGTGACACCATTAAAACACATGGTATCGGAAAAAAATCCTAAAGGTGGAACGATAGAATATGAAGATTTTCCTACTACAATAGATGTCACTGGTCCTCTACTGTATACATTATTTCAGCAACAGTGGCAGCAAGTTCAAATAGGTCATGTTGTTGAAGGTGGGGTACTAGAATTAGAATTTACTGAACCTCCAAAAGTTTGCTTAATTTATGATGGTTATTTGACCGTAGCAACTCCCGCTTGGCACCTTCACTTATGCTTAGAAAAAAATTTAGGAGGACCTCACTGTACAACACCAATAGAATTAAGAGAAAAACGTCTTTTAAGTCGGGCAGCATTTTATCGTTACCTAAACTCTGAAGGAGTGGCAAAAAGTTGGGGTCTTCAGTTTTGGAATGGTGCGGCAGAAAATTTAATGACGATATTTTTACCGAATCCATTTTTAGGGGAAGATGAAGATTATTTGCATGAGAAAAAAGCAGAGTTTTCCAAACTTGCACTTTATGAGGAGTTACGAGAAATTTATGTTTTAGGAACTCGTCCAATTCCTTTTAATAGTAATCCTTTAAAACGACCTTATTTATCTGTTTGTCGGTCAAGTCGTTGTTATCCCTCTCGGAAGTGGCAGCCAATTTTTGAGGCTTTACAAACAGGGGTTAAAACATCAGGATTAGATATAGATGTGATTACTTCTGGCTGTTTAGAAGTTTGCAAAATGGGTCCGGTAGTCTTTTATTCGGGAGACCGAACTTGGTACACTCGTGTCAATCCTGATGTAGCTGGACGTATCGTTAATGAGCATTTATTAGGGGGGGTGAAGTTATCTAAAAATTTATACCCTAAAACTAATGACTGAAAAATAGTAGGAATCAAAATTTATGAAAGATAAAATTACAGTTGATTTCCTGGGAAATGATAATGTTTGGAGTGATGCTGAAAAAGTAATCTCTCATTCTCGTATTTGGCAATTTTTGTTAA
>JAKQYE010000336.1:1755-5626 GCA_023356605.1 Trichodesmium sp. MAG_R02
ATATAATTTATTTATCAGCTTAATCAATTATTGATAATAATTATGGATAGAAAATCTTTAAGGGAAGCTTTAGTCCTTGGAATTAATAGTTATCCTTTTTTGAAAAATAACAAAGTTGGGAGATTTGAACCTTAAAGTGGCTATTAAAGATATGAAGCTAAAGTCGCCCTAAAAGGGCGAGGCTTTAAACCCAATTTTTAGGTAATTATGGTTTATTTATTCTTTGACAAAGATTGACGAATAAAATTTAATAATCGCTCAAACTTGCTAATTTTTTTAACTACTTCTGATGGCTCTGGTGATGAGAAAACCTGGATAGTCATATTGATAATTTCTCTATCACTGTTTAGATCTGAAGGATCAGGTCTGATAATAGGACGTTGACCCACTGCATTTGTGGAAGAAATAACTGTTGCTAATTCATCTTGAGTGGGAATGAAATCTTCGGAAATATTGTCAAGTTTTTCTAATTGGGATTTAAAGTCTTGAAAAATTGTATTTAAAGATGAATTGCTATTAATTATTCCCATTAAGTTAGATTCAATATCTGTTTCCCAAGCAGTGGGTTTTATGGATAGTTGTTCGCCAATAATATAGAGACTTTCTTTTTCTTCAGAATCTAAGGAATTTCCTGATTCTCTGATTGCTAATAAGGTTGATAGTAAGAATTTGTTCATTGAATCATTCATCTTGAATCTCCTTTATTTCTAATTCATTTGTTCTGTATTTTCAGATAATTTTAGTTATTGACGTTTATTGGTTTCTTGTGTCAATTTTAATATATCTGGAGCTTACTGAAAAGTCTTGTTAAGGAACAGGGAATGTACCCACCCCTAACCCTGACTGTGGAGGGGGAGTCGGATATATTTGTTTCTTGGGGAGAAACTGGATCCCCGGAAAAAGGAGTAGAAGCAACGGATTTGTTTTATGTCCCTAATGTACCACCACTGTTAAATGGTGAATTTCGTCCTTACTATTGTCTATGGCGAGAATATATGCAGCCTGTGAGATGTCAACCTGCCCATGGGCTGGGTCTCGGTTATTTCCCAGTGCCTTTAGGCCGGGGAGGATGTCAATAGGAAGTATATATCATTACTACTGGTAATCTGGAAATGTATCATTTGGTGGATGATTCTTATCCCCAGATGTCTCCTCATCAGCGGGCTCTCTATTTGATTGAACCCCTGGCAATAGAATTGGGCATATGGCAACCATTCTATGAAAATCATACCCTATCATGGTTACGGTGGTGGGACTCTGAAGGTAATTTGTTGTTGAGTGCGGCAGAAAGAGTAGAGGTAGAAAAGCCTCGTGGCGATCGCTTGACTAACATAGCAGAACAAGAACACCAGCAGACAGAACTAGCACGCCAACAGGCTGAACTGGCTGAACTTGCACGAATAAATGCTATATGGACATCTTGCTTCTATGGTTGAGGGACCGGTGGGCTGATATTAAGTTCCGTTTATTCTCTTAGGGCGATCGCTCTGACCAGAGCTATTTCCCTCAACAATGAACAAACCCCTAATTTGAATGGGTGACTTGAATGGCTTATTTGTCGGGTTTCATTCTCAGACCCAACCTACAAGAGATATAATTTATTTATCAGATTAATCAATTATTGATAATAATTATGGATAGAAAATCTTTAAGGGAAGCTTTAGTCGTTGGAATTAATAGTTATCCTTTTTTGAAAAAGAAAAAGTTGGGAGATTTGAACCTTAAAGCGGCTATTAAAGATGCTGAAGCTATTGCTAATATGTTGGAAAAATATGGTAAGTTTCGAGTTCAACGTTTGCCAAAAGGCTATGACGAGGAAGGTAAGGAAAGATTTGAGCCTAGGGGGACAGTTAGAATTGATGAACTCAAACAAGCTATTATTAATTTATTTCAACCACATATAAAAAATGAAACTCCTGATGTGGCTTTACTCTTTTTTGCCGGACATGGTTTTGTTAATACAAAGGGAGATATTCGAGAAGGTGTTTTGGTTACTAGTGAGGCTCAATTTTTGGAAAATATTTCGGAAAATGACAATATTTCTGGTATCTCTTTAAGTTGGTTGAAGGAGTTTTTGCAAGATAGTCTGGTTAAAAAACAAATTGTTTGGTTAGACTGTTGTTTTAGTGGTGAATTATTGAATTTTGATGGGGTAGCTAACCCAAATACTCAAGAAAAACAAGTCAGTCGCTGTTTTATTACTGCTTCTCGTTCTTTTCAAACTGCTACAGAAAAAATTGATGGAAAACAGGGTTTATTTACTGATAATTTGCTGGAATGTTTAAACCCAGAAAATTATGGTAATGGTTGGGTAACTAATCATATTTTGACGGAATCTATTCAAGAAAGAATGTCTCAGACATCTCAAGCACCTATGTGTTATAATTCCGGGAATACGATTATTCTTACTACTAATAGTCTGACTGAACCCCTGGATGAACGCTGGAAAAATGTTCCTCCTTATCGGGGTTTATCTTATTTTGGGCAGCAGGAGAATGATGGGGTATTTTTTCATGGTAGAACTGGGTTAACTGATAAGTTAATTGAGCAAGTTAAAAATCATAATTTTGTGGCAGTTTTGGGAGCTTCGGGGAGTGGGAAATCTTCTTTGTTACGGGCGGGTTTGTTATATCAATTGAAGCGGGGGCAGGAAATATCGGGAAGTGATAGATGGCTTTGTATTGATCCTTTTACTCCGGAAGAGTTTCCTCTGAAAAGTCTCCTGAAAAGTCTGGGGAAAAGTCTGCTGGAAATTAAGATTAAAGGGGAAAAAGTTGAAAGTTTAATTCAGTTTATTCATCAAATAGAGGGGAAAAAAGTCGAGTTTTTAACTAAGGAATTAATTGAAGAGAAATTAATTGAGTTTATTGATGTGGTTGAGGCGGAAAGAGTAATAATGGTGATGGACCAATTTGAAGAGTCTTTTACTCTCTGTAAAACTCACGAAGAACGACGGGAATTTTTTGATTGTTTTTTGGCTGTTCTGGAAAGGCGAGGTGAGAAGTTTTGTGTGGTGTTGGGAATACGGGCGGATTTTCTGGGCCGCTGTTCTGAATATGGAGGGTTAGCTAATAAAATTCAGGGACATCAATTATTAGTAACTCCTCTGGAGGAGGATGAAATAGAGGAGGTGATCAAAAAACCGGCGGCATTAGTGGCCATGGATGTTGAGCCCAACTTAGTGGCCCAAATGAGGGAAGATTTTTTGCGTAATCCTGGTAGTTTACCTCTGCTGGAATATACTCTGGATGCTCTGTGGAAATTTGCGACTCAAGGGGAGGAGAAAAGTCAATATTTAACTCTGGAAACTTATACAAATTTGGGTGGAATAGAGGGTACTTTGACGAAGCGAGCTGATGCAGTTTTTGATAGTTTGAGTGAAGAGGAAAAGTTGGTTGCTCAGAGGATATTTTTAGAGTTAGTTCAGCCTGGGGAAGGGGAAATAAGTTCGGGGAAAATAACAGATACTCGGCGGCGAGTAATTTTGGAAAAGTTGCCTAATGAACGACATAGTTTAGAGCTTTTATCCGCAGTTACTGATAAGTTGGCTGACAAAAATAATCGGTTAATTACTAAGGATAAGTCGGAGGCGGGAATATTATTGGATATTATTCATGAAGATTTAATTAGAAGTTGGAAAACTTTGAGGAAATGGGTGGAAGAATATCAAGAGGCTTTGCCGGTGGAAAGGAAAATTGAAGCTGATGCGGCTGAGTGGGAAAAGGATGGGAAAAGTGAGAATTTGTTATTACGAGCTGGTCGGTTAACTAAGGCAGAAGAATATCTGAGAATATATGGTGAAATGGCTTTGTTGGATGGGTTGGCTTATGAGTTTATTGAGGCGAGTCGGGAGTTGAGCATTCGTGAGGAA
>JAKQYE010000337.1 GCA_023356605.1 Trichodesmium sp. MAG_R02
AAACGCGAGTTATAGCAAGAAATACTTGTCTCAATCTAAATTGAAATGACTATAGTTTACTTTCGAGATGTTTATGGTGCAATCGAGGTAAATTGTTAACTTTCATTAAGATGAAGCTTGTTGACAAGAAAGAGGCTCATATTTTTTGACTATGTTTTACATTCGCTTTGTAGAGAAAGCTCTTCAACCTTTATTATCATCCCTCAATGTTAACGGCCTTTAATCCCTATAAATAGTCTATAATTTCATACGGGCGCGTAAGTCCTGCTTGTCCTCAAAAGCGCGATTTTATTACTGAGAGCTGAGATATAATAGCTCAATACTTAGTATAAAATATTTGAGCTTATAATGGAAATAAATCATCGCTCAATTGTCAAATGAAGGAGTAAAATGCTTTGATTATAGTTATAGATAACTACGATAGTTTTACCTATAATTTAGTACAATATCTGGGTGAGTTAGGTACGGAATTAACGGTTGCTGCTAAGATTAAAGTTTACCGCAATGATAAAATTTCTGTAGCAGAAATTAGAGATTTAAAACCTGATGGAGTTGTTATTTCTCCTGGTCCTGGTCGTCCAGAAAATGCCGGAATTTCCCAACAATTAATTCAAGAATTAGGGGCTAGTTTGCCTATATTAGGAGTGTGTCTTGGTCATCAAAGTATTGGTCAAGTATTTGGGGGTAAAATTGTCGCTGCTCCAGAATTAATGCACGGTAAAACATCAGAGGTTTATCATAATCAAGTAGGGATTTTTGAAGGATTAGATAATCCCATAATTGCAACTAGATATCATAGTTTAGTTATTGATATGGAAAGTTGTCCTGAAGTTTTGGAAATTACTGGATGGGTTGAGGGTGGAATTATTATGGGTGTTAGACATAGAAATTATCCTCATATTCAGGGGGTACAATTTCATCCTGAAAGTATTTTAACTTATTCTGGAAAGTCGTTATTGAGAAATTTTTTGGCAGGGTTTTAATGAAGTCACAAATCATAATTTGTTTTAAGATTTGAGCAGCTTGTAAGCTATCCTTAGCTTTGTTGCTTTTTAGCTTCATTTGTCATTCTATGAAAGCAAGATTTAAGTATCGTATATATCCAACATTGGGACAAAAAACACCGACAGCTAGCTTGTTACCTCTGGCTAGGTCAGCTAGTTAATACCTTCGAGTATCTGAGTCAAAACGGATAGTGAGGTTTAAATGGTTTGATTCAATACTTGATTTAGCATTAATCTCCTATTATTAACTAACAAGCAAGATAAATTACAGGAGGTTTCGTAGGTTCAGAAGCATTTGAATTTGTAGTAAAGCAAATTGGGTTAAGGGTCAAGTTGCCAGGGGGACAATAGTTATGACAAAATTTGCCCCGTATACTTCATCATCGATGTGTTGATATTCTGAGGGTGAAAAGCGATCGCGAAGGGAAAAAAGTCAGGATATTCTTGAGGCCTAGTCTCCCATTAAATTCACCAAGTGGTTTAAGTCTTGTCACATTTTGAGTATAGTTACTTATTGCTTAATTGAGATACAACCGGTTGAGAAAGGTTAGCAAAGTTGAGCGGTAGGATAAGCCAAACCAAAATCAAGCTTTATTTAGTTTCGTCGTGTTCCACAAAGGCCTATATTTTTAGCCGTATCAGTCCACTACCAGTACATCTGCATACATCCGTACATCTTTAGCAAAATCAGTATTCTAGGCACCCATCCCCGAATATTGCTTTAACCCCAGTCGCCACAACCAACGATTTAAACCAAAAAATATTGCAGTCCAAACTAGAAGAAGTAATAACCCCTGGCCAATATTCACAGGCAACCCCAATAGCACAGAAGCAGGAAAATGAACCAGATAAGGAAACGGAGTCCATAAAACTATTTTAAGCACTAATTCCGGAAATACTTCTAGTGGAGCAGTTGTTCCCGATAAAAATATATAAGGTAATAACCAAAGTTGCTCGATCGCGCTAGCTCTTTCAGTCCAAAAACCACACATAGCAAATGTATATTGAATTAAAAATCGTAACAAAAACGCCATTAATACTACAATTAAAAACAACAAAAAATTACCCAAACTAGGCAACCAAAATGCCTGGGGATAGAGAATAAAAAATAATAATACTAAACCTAAAATAAAAAATCCTTTAGCAAATCTTTCTGAAATATGATTTGCTACATGATGCCAGACTGGATCTATTGGTTGCAATAATTTAGGAGATAACTTTCCCTCAACTATTTCTACTTCAAAATCAAAAATCACCCAAACAGGAGTCATAGATTGGACAATAAATACTGCCAAGAAATAACGAGAGAACTGTAATTTATCTAATAGAAATTGACCTTTTATTGTAGCTTCCATCCAAATACCCATCATAATAAAAGGTAAAGAAGATGACAATAGCCACATGAATAATTCCGCTCTATATTCTAGGTTAGAAGCGTAGTAAGTAGATAGAAAAACTTTTGCAGTTTTGAGAAATTTTTTCATTTTCTTAATTTTGTAAAATGATGATACTCAGGACTTAGGCAGTAACGCTATATATAGTGTATTTTTGATAATTATCTTAGATGTTTACACTACAGTTAGTGTATTTCCGTAAGTCCTGGATACTAAATTCCCATAAAAAAAAGGCGTATAGTCATTTTAATTTAGATTGAGACAAGTGTTTCTTGCTATAACTCGCGTTTGGTGCAGAAAAAGTTTTCCATCTCTTTTTGAAATTACTATATATTAAATATAAATTAGCCAGGAATAATTAGTTAAGTTTTTTATTTCTGTTGTCATAGTTAACTAGGACTTAACCAAAACTATCCTATCAAGTAGGGTTGTTTTCCTGTGGAATGTTACCAAAAATGAAATACCCCTACAGATGATGTATGGTTTGATATACTTGCCTAAGTCCTGTATTAAAAAGCTTAAAAAACCTGTATTAATTACGTAAATTTTTGAAGTGTCACCTATTTCCCCGGTAAGATGCGCGCCCTACAAAGGATATGGTAATGGGAGTTAAAAGCACCCACTCGATAGTTTACTACACGCGCCGACATAATATCCACCGAAACTCTAGAGGTGGTTGACCATTCGCCAAGGGAAAAACATCTCTACCAGTTGCCCAACTTTCAAACCAACTTGTGGGAGGCCATGCTGTTTCTGGTAAATACTGACGTTCATATTCAATAACTAAATCATTAGAAACACTTACTAACGGTAAACCTTCCATAGCTATTGTTAACTCTTCAGATGTAAACAAACTCGACCAACATAATTGTGCCATATCTCGTGCTAATTCATCCGGCACATATTCATTTGCTGTCAAAAATATGTTAAATAAAAGTAAACCACCAGAACAAATAACATCAGACATTTTTGCTAGGAATAACCGTAAGTCCTCTACATTCCGAAAATGAGATATTACTTCTGTAGCGATCGCCAACTGATAAAAGTTTGGTTGTAACCTTGTAAGTGGATCGAGAATATCTCCCTTGATCACATTAATGGATAAATTTTCTGTAGCGATCGCTTTTTGTAACTGTTCAATAAAAGCACGAGTCAACTCTAAAACATCCACATAGTGACCCATACGAGCCAAAGGTAAAGCATTTCTACCCGTGCCTCCCCCTATATCTAATATTTTAGTAGAGTTTCCTCCAAATTCCGCCACAGTCGCCAAGACCTTAGCATCAGGGTGGGAACCAAATAAAGGAGGTGTTCTATTATCTACCCAAGAATCATAATGTTCCCCTAAACTTGGGGTGCGAATAGTTATCTGACAAGCCATACCTTTTTTTGGAGGTCTGACTAATTCATATTGAATAACTAACATTGCATTTGCAGAAACATTATATCCTTCTGCCAACTTCCTTTCGAGCATTTGACGTAACTGTTGCTGTCTTTTTGTGGACATTGGTCTACCCAAATGAGAAAATAATTTCTCTAAAACATTTGTGTAATAGTCCAGCATACCAGGTAGACACGGAAGCTCCAACTTGCCACAACCCGAAATATAGCTATCAAGCTTATATAAAATAGCTTTTTTGAGAATAGGTTGAGAAGTTACAAGTGGCAGTTGGTTACTTATTGGCAATGTCTGTTCCTGGTTCATCAGCAGATTTTACCTTGATTCATTGAATTAATCGTGTTTGATGGTCCATTTGCTGTTCCCAGAAATACGCAAAAATCTATAAAATCCATAAGTATCTAGTTTTTTGCCTATTAGACCTATCCATAAAAGGTCCTCAAACCCTTAGACTTCTGTCCCAAAATCGGTATTTTTGGATATGTCTATTGATTTATGTTCTGGCCTCAAACTAGCAATATCCCTATAATCACGGATACTCCAAGTTGATTTTAACTTTTAACTTTTGAGTTTCGAGCTTTAATTAGTACCTGTAAAAATTATTTCTGGAAATTTTGTCTGAGCTTCTGAAAGTGGCCGTCTTCTGCCCTCTTCTTGCCAATAGCTAATTATTTCTGTAGCCTTATTCAGGAGAGCCACCCGATCTACTTCTGAAATCCAATGCTTGGCTTCTAATTCATTTTTTAGTTGCTCCCAAGCATCATTCCGAGGCCAGAAGAAGTAACAAGTTAAAGGACTGGTGCCATTCCCTACCACTTGGTCCACAGCAAGTGCTACATTATCGTCTAACCAGACTACTTTTAGTATAAATTTAGACAACTTACCTCCTGAGCCAATTTTAGGCTAAATATTAAACTTTATATACAAAGTCTCAGTATACCATAAAAATTTGATGATGAATAAAGCAATTTTGGTTTTTGATATTGATGGTGTGATTCGGGACGTGGGTGGGTCTTATCGACGGGCAATCACAGATACAGTACAGTATTTTACATCCGGCACATTTTGCCCCACTTTGGCAGATATTGATAAGCTTAAGTCTGAGGGAGTTTGGAATAATGACTGGGAAGCTTCCCGAGAGTTAGTTTATCGGTACTTTGAGGGTCAAGGTCAAAAACGAGGGGACATGGATTTAGATTATCAAAGGTTAGTAGCTTTTTTTCAGTCTCGTTATCGGGGCGTGGATGAAAATAACTGGAATGGTTATATTTGCTCGGAACCTTTGTTAGTAAGTTCGAGTTATTTTGAGCATTTGAGAGCAGCAGGGTTGTTTTGGGGTTTTTTTAGTGGCGCAATGAGACCCGAAATAGCTTATGTTTTAGAGGGAAAGTTAGGGTTGAGTTCCCCGGTGGTGATGGGGATGGAAGATGCCCCGGGAAAACCTGATCCCACAGGGTTGTTTGCGGTAGTGGAGCAATTAGAAAAACGATATGGTTTACCTGAAAATCTACCTGTGATTTATGCTGGTGATACAGTTGGAGATCTGTATACGGTGCAGAATGCTCGTAAGCAGATGCCATGGAGAACTTGGGTCGGGGTAGGTGTGTTGCCTCCCCATGTCCAAGAAAGTGATGAAATACAATATGTTTATCTTGGTAAGTTATTGGAGGCCGGAGCAAAAGTGGTTTTGAATAGTATTGAAGAGTTGAGTGTAGGGGAGATAGCTAATGACAAGCTTTTTCATATTCTATTGCAACAATAGGATTAGTATCTTTAAAGATGAGGTATTTTACTTGTCAAAAAAAAATCATCCCTG
>JAKQYE010000338.1 GCA_023356605.1 Trichodesmium sp. MAG_R02
AGTGACCATCAATAGGAATTAAATAATCAATATTATTCTCTCTACGACCATGGCCACTAAAGAAAAACCATAAATTATCACCAGTTTTCAGAGATAGTTTTTTAACTTCATTTTCTAACAGGTATTCTAAGTTGGAACGAGTTGGGCTAGTTGAAGCACGATTAATTTCTGGAGAATCATCTGAGAAGTAAAAAACCTCATCAAAACCTCCTTCCTCCAGCAAAAAATCCCTCATTTTTTTAGCATCATTAGCTGCATATTCTAGATGAGGAAAAAACTGATATTCCTGAACACCTATAGTAATTGCTATATTTATATTAGTCATCCTTTCTCTGCTTTGGTTTAAATTTCAGCTTTATAGCACCTTTTCGTTATAGATAACTCTTTTGAACCAGGTTAGCGATCGCCAACTCAGGCTTAATTTAAAATCAGCGACCTGAAAAATTAAAAAATAAAAATATATTTTACTATTAATTTTATATACAAACAATCCTGTTAGATATGATATTAATAAGTTATAATTATACACCCTCAAATATTAAGTCACATTAAGTCTATCAATTATTTTTTTGATAAACACAAATAACTATAGTTCAGTCCCAGAAAGTTCAGACTCAGGTTAGTCTGGAAAAATCGGGACTTACGCAAAGAAACCCGGTGTCTACAGTAAATCATTGTTTTTAACACATAAATATCTACGAGAAACCCGGTTTCTCAGTTTGCCTGGGTAAGTCCTGTAAATAAAACTAATGAGTAATTTCTAAAATTTTGCAGTCTTTTTGAATAACTGGACTAAATTTAGGATCTTTTTGGCAAAACCGAACTAAATTTGGACAAAAAGTAAGTAACGGCCTCATTTGAAGCAGGAGGTAAACATCAACTTGTCACATTTATGTTACCTTTTGTATCAGATAATCCTATAAATCACAGCAGTATTCATGTCCCCAGACCAAAGCAGGGACGTTCCATAACAAAAATGGGAACGTCCCTATATGCAACATCCCTACAAAATTTTGGTTGTGGCGATGTAGATAATATTACTAACTCTTGCAACTAGACCCTAGCCCATAGCTGAGAGCTAACAGCCCAATGCTTACCCTAATTCCCTGTAAATGCTTAGAAACATTGCTCTGAGAGCTTTGAAGTCAAATATTTTACCCTTCAATACCTTGACTTATTAATTAGTATACCTTAATTATGAACACTAGTATTATTCCAATCGGGGGCGACCCAAAGTTGTAATATAAATAACTGCCTCATCCACAGGAATACCTAAGACCTCATTCACATAATCATCAAAGAAACCACCGATACCACTAACACCTAAACCCAGATGAATAGCTGCTAAATTCACTCTTTGTCCCAAATGACCTGCATCGGTATGGAGATAACGGTAAACGCGATCGCCATATTTATCCACAGCCTTTTTCAGGTCAGCAGTATGAAACAAAACAACAGCAGCATCTCTACCCAACTCTTGACCTAAACACAAAAAATGTAATTCCTCTCGAAAATTTTTAAACCTAACTTGTCTTAGTTCTTGAGCTATTGGGGCATAATAATAACAACCCTCTTCTAAGTCATTTACTCCAGAAACTACAACAAAAGTCTCAATCAAACCTAAATCAAAATAATCAGGATTACGATTTAATTGTTGATTAGTGTAATGGTGAGGTTGATAAGTGAAATCTAACACAGCCAATAGTTCGCTCAAAACAATAGGTTCTCCGGTATAGGAGCGAGTGGAACGTCGTTTAAGAATTGTCTTTCTGAGAACTTGTAAATTTTTACCCCATGAAATTGGAGGAACAACAGTAGAAACCTTTGTACAAAACGGAAAATTATATTTATCTTCCGAATGTTCTAGAGTTTCTCTTGTTTTCCAAGCTGGTACTTTTGAAGAATCTGAATTAATATGAGTAGCATCATGTAAATACTTTAGTAGTTCACCATCTGGAATCACTGGATAATCTGTGTGAATATCAGAAGGTAAAGCAGCTTGCCAACTGGGGAGATTTTGTTCTAGATCCAGCACATCTGCCAGAGCAACAATAGCGATCGTCTGTTCCTGTTGAGTATCCAGATAAAGCATTTGATTTACTGCATCATCATTAAACCCTCCAATCAGATGTGCTCGATAGTTACAAAAAGAAGAAGCCAGTTCAATGTTACCTAATAAATGACCTGTATCCAAAAATATTCGTCTATAGGCCCGGTCTTCGTAACGCCAAGCAGAGCGATGGAAGATAGCAGTAATAGCGAGGGCTAATTTAGTATTTTCCAGAGCTGGGTGCCAGAAACAAGCATCCTGCAATTCTGGCCATATTCTATTGTCCCAAAATTTGAGTAAGGAATGATTTTTGGCCTGATAGTTATATAATCCTGTAGGTAAAAGAGGCGTACCACGAGAAATCAAATAAATCTCTGCTGGATACAACCCACCTGCGGAAGGAGATGCCCTTAAATAATAATTCCCGGTTATTGTTAGTATCTTACCAGTCAAGCCATAACTGCATATAAATAAGTTGGATAAGTTTTCTGCTTCTGGAGAATCTTGTTGTTGATTAATTTTTTCTTTCAGATAAGGTTTCAGGTCAATAGCTGTTCCAAACTTATAGTCTTTAAATGGTACTGGTTGATCTTCCCAGTCTAACTGGCGATTTTTACTATGAATGGTGTCTGGATCATATTTTGTCTGCTCATGATAATATTGAGCGATAGATTGTCTAACTTCTGCCATATTTTTATCTAAGTGTTGCGAGAAGACCCACCCCTTCCTGCCAGGAATTGTTGTATGGGAATTGCCACAAATATTGGAACTTCATACATAATATCTTAAAACCCATAGGGGATAATAGGCAAGTATGTGGACGGTTAAGAAAGCTTACAAATTCGGTTTTTTTCGACTACACAACAACATAACTATTGTAGAGAATTCCGTACTATACCCTAGAGCAGGGTGGAGAAAATACCAAGAATGAAGATTTAGCTATTCTCAAAGTCATATATGGATTGTATTAGTTTTCTTTGCTAAGTTAGTATAACTATAAATCAAAATAAAAGTATAAAGTCTTATCGTTGATTTATCTAAATGTTGGCAGAAGACCCGCACTCTCCCGTAGGGGAGCATCAGGGTGAATCTCAATCAATCTTATAGCAGTTTTGATTTTAGTCGACCACAGTAGGGAGGTTGCATGGAAGGTCCCTACAAGGTTTTGGTTATGGCGATGTAGTTCATCAATTTGAAAAGCGCTGTAGCTACCAGGAGTCAAGCTTAGTCTGAACACCAAGAACCAGTGGGCTACAAACAAACCTCAGCTATGGCAACAAACTAGAAAAAACAGGAAGATTTAGATTTTCAGCAGTGGAGTAACATAACAGGGACATAAAAGCAAGTATAAACATTTTAGCTGCTGGGTAGAGGTCTTTATACCTGAAGATAGTAAATCTCGGAGGGCAAGTGCTATGAAGCAGAAAGCCCCTAAGAGTAATGAAGGGGGAACCCCGCCCCGTCTCGTAAGAGCACCATGGGGAAGATGTCAAGATGATCAACTGCTAAAAATTAACTCTAACAAGACTTACGCAAAACGAGTATATTTAGTAGGGGTTAATAGCCCTTAACCCCCAGAGATAGTGTATATTTTCATCTGTAGGGGTAAGTCCTGTATAAAAATATTACAGCAGTTTTTATGTCGGTTGACCACAGTAGGGACATTGCATAACAAAAATGGGTTTCATGTCCCGTAGGGAAGCACCCCTACAAGGTTTTGGTTATGAGGATGTAGTTCATTAACAGGACTTAGGTAGGCAAACTCAAAAAGCCGGTTTATCGTAGATATTTATGTGTTAAAAACAATGATTTACTGTATAAACCAGGTTTCTTTACGTAAGTCCTGATCAATTTGAAAAGCCCTGTCAGATCGAAAAAAATGAGTGCAGAGGAATGACGATAGAGATTATGCAGAGGGTTAAATAGAATTAGGACTTACCCAGGCAAACTCAGCAAACCCGGTTTCTCCCGGATATTTATGTGTTAAAAACAATGATTTACTCTATAAAGCAGGTTTCTTTACGTAAGTCCTGAGAATTTTCTGACATTAATTTAAGTAATATTAGAGTTGTTTTTATAGAAAGTGGAAATTTTTTGGGCTAAAAAAAGTCTCCAATTTTCAGAGAGGGAGAGATTGTTTATAAGCAAAATATTAAGGCTTGAATCTATGGGATGAATTTAACAATTATAGAACTTTTAGAGTTGATGAGGTACAAACTTTTACAAATTTAGGCAATAGAGATTAGTACTAAATTGTATTTCACTATCCCCAAAGGAACAGTAAGCTATATCTGATATGATAAAAACTTTCCACAAGTAATAATAGTTCCTAACAGGAGACAAAAATAATGGCCAGAATGTACTATGACTCCGATGCTAACCTAGATATCTTAAATGACAAAACGATCGCCATCATTGGGTATGGTTCTCAAGGTCATGCTCACGCCCTAAATCTCAAAGATAGTGGCTCAAAAGTAATCGTCGGCCTCTATCCAGGCAGTAAATCTGCTACTAAAGCCAAAGCCGCTGGTCTAGATGTTTGCCCAGTAGATGAAGCAGCAGAAAAAGCAGACCTAATCATGATTCTCTTACCAGATGAAGTGCAGAAAACCGTCTATAAAAACCAAATTGAACCCCATCTCAAAGAAGGAAAAATTCTAGCTTTTGCCCATGGTTTCAATATTCACTTTGGCCAAATTGTTCCCCCAGAAAAGGTGGACGTAGTGATGGTAGCACCAAAGGGCCCCGGACATTTAGTCAGACGCACTTATGAACAAGGAGAAGGAGTCCCCTGTCTATTTGCCATTTTCCAAGACCCTTCTGGTCAAGCACGCGATCGCGCCATGGCTTATGCTAAAGGTATTGGTGGTACTCGTGCTGGCATCCTAGAAACCACTTTCCGGGAAGAAACAGAGACCGACCTCTTTGGTGAACAAGTCGTGCTCTGTGGTGGCCTGAGTGCATTAATTAAAGCTGGGTTTCAAACCTTAGTAGAAGCTGGGTATCAACCAGAACTAGCATACTTTGAATGTCTCCATGAAGTCAAACTGATAGTAGATCTAGTTGTCGAAGGTGGTCTAGCAAATATGCGCGACAGTATATCGAATACCGCTGAGTTTGGCGACTACACTCGCGGACCTCGGATAGTTACGGATGAAACTCGCACTGAGATGCAGAAAATCTTAAGCGAAATTCAGTCTGGTCAGTTTGCCCGGGAATTTGTCATGGAAAACCAAACAGGTAAACCGGTATTTACTGCTATGCGTCGTCAAGAAGCAGAACACCCTATTGAAGAAGTTGGCAAAGACTTACGCGCCATGTTTAGCTGGTTAAAGAAACGCTAAAAATTTCCTAGAGGGACTTTACCAAAAAAGATAATTTGGTAAAAACTTTATATAGTCAGGACTTACGCAAATAAACCCGGTTAAGACAGTAAATCATTGTTTTTAACACATAAATATCTAGGAGAAACCGGGTTTGCGGAGTTTGCCTGGGTAAGTTCTGACAGTAATGTTTTTACCTGAAAT
>JAKQYE010000339.1 GCA_023356605.1 Trichodesmium sp. MAG_R02
GCAGAAAAAGTTTTCCATATCTTTTTGAAATGACTATAGCGATACTATGAGTATTTGTGGCAAAAATTCTACTGCCTTTTAGAAAACAGGGAAAAGGGAACAGAGAATGGGTAAGAGTTTTAAAAGTTTTATTTACTTTAGAAAGATTATTGGCTCCGGCTGGACCAATATTTCCAAAGAGATTTGACTTTGTTTTAATAGTAAGGATTTTTCTAACTACATAATATCCTGGATAAAGAATTCAAACAGTTGCTAATTGATTAGATAAACTTTATCAAAACTTTTTTATCATCTAGTTCGGTGGTAATTCCAAAGGTATTGGCCCTAATATACCCTTGCGAAAATCATCTAAAATTCGTCTAGAAGTACGCTCAATATCTCCGTGATGAATTTGACTTGCGACCTCATGTAAATAACCTTCACCTGTATAATTATTAGCCTTTAACTTATAACGAGATTCTAAACAAGAAGCAGAAACAAAACCATTACTATTAGCCTCTAGAGACATTAATAAATCAATCAGAGTAGCAGCAACACGTTGATTATCATAAGCAGCATCCCCAATATCCTCACAAATAGCTAACTTAATCCCATCTTCCAGATTTTTAATCCTACTAGGAATTACACCAGGAGCATCTAACAATTCAATCTCGTCAGAAATGCGTATCCATCTTAATTGCTTAGTAACACCGGGACGCCTAGCACTTTCAACAACCTTTCTCTTCAAAAGTCTATTAATTAGAGCAGACTTTCCCACATTAGGAAAACCAATTACCACAGCACGCACAGGCCTAGGTAACATCCCGCGATCGCGCCGTCTCAAATTAACAGTGCGACCAGCCTCCCGTGCTGCCTTGGCGAGATTCTTCACTCCATCACCTAACTGAGCATTAGTAAAATAAGCTACTTCCCCATTAACTTGAAACCATTCAGTCCACATTTTCATTACTTCTGAGGAAATCATATCCATACGGTTCAATACCAAAACTTGTGCCTTATTTCCTACCCATTCAGAAATCTGGGGATGGCGAGTAGCAAGTGGAATACGAGCATCTCGAACTTCGAGGACCACATCAACCCGCTTTAGTTGTTCCTTGAGATTTCGTTCGGCTTTAGCAATATGGCCTGGATACCATTGAATAGTCATTGGGAAAAGTCAAATTTAGTAAAAGTCAAAAGTTGAGATAGTTAATCAAGTATTTAAGTAGTCTGAGCATCTTGCTCTTCTGGTGAGAGAAACCTTCAGGTTATCAATGGGTCCACATCACGCTCCACTACTGTACCGCAGTACGGACAATTTGGGAGTTCTTTTGGATAATTCTTTGGGGACTTTTTCACCACAAATTGAGAATCAAAAAAAAACAGAATAACATGGCCAATTAATGTCCCATTGATTGACTGTGGATTCATCTCACGCCAAATCAAAGATTATGGTGTGAGGCTTCTCGACGATTTATAGAAACGTGCACTATAATATCAAACGCTACTGATATAATATATGTGAAAGTATTGGTAATAGTAGTAAAAATTTGTTACAAATTTAAATACAAAAGTGATATGTAAATATGTGAGCGCTCATGGCTATAGCTAAAACTGAACTTGGAGAAAAATTAATAATCCAATAACTATAGTCATTTTAATTTAGATTGAGACAAGTATTCCTTACTATAACTCACGTTTCAACAGAAAAAGTTTTCCATCTCTTCTTGAAATAACTATAATACTATTAGTAGCCCCTTCATTAGTCAAAGCATTACCTCGGCAACTAATCACAATTAAATCAGTTTCAATCTCGTGAGCTAAATCACAGATAGTAAAAGCCGGAGGCCCTTTTTTTTCGGATAGTTTCGGCTTCAATACCCTACTGGGGAAGTATATCTTTGGCCTTTTGCAATAGTTGATTAACTGTTCATGAGGAAGTCATTTCTGGGTAAGATGGCTTTTTGCCTTCTGAGACTACTTGCACAACTAATACTAAGACTAGGGGAGACTTATATGTTTTGAGTATATTAATGACTTTATCTGATTCTCTAGAGCCTCTCGGCTAAGGTCTACAGAAAAAAGAACTGTATCTTAAACATAAGAAATATACTTGGGGTTTTTAACTGTTGCCTATAATCTAGTATTATCCATAATAATCTCCAATTATCTATATTGATTGTGGCAGCTTGCGGACTGGATAACGCCCACGTTACCAGAATGAAGCAGAAACAGAAATTGGCCAAAAATCAAATAATTATTGATTTTTGTAGATTCCTGAGAACGGCACGGAGTTCGATAAAATGTCTACCGTGAACGAATACTCTCATCTAACTTTGTCCATCTATGGGCCAATAATCGGCTCTGTAGATGGATATAGATTTAAGACAAATACTAGGAGATTAATCCTGTGACAAAAAAAACTTTAGCAAGTTTATCGGCACCTGACTTATCCGGCAAAAAGGTACTTATGCGGGCAGACTTTAATGTACCCGTTGATCATGGCAGTATTACAGACGATACTCGAATTCGGGCAGCTATTCCCACAATTCAAGATTTAATTGACAAAGGTGCAAAAGTGATCTTGACTAGCCATTTTGGACGTCCAAAGGGAAAAGTAAATGAAAGTATGCGTCTGACTCTTGTGGGGGAAAGACTCTCTGAAGTTTTGGGTAAGGAAGTAAAAAAGTGTGACGACTGCATTGGTGAAGAAGTAACTTCTACTGTGACGGCCATGAAAGATGGTGATGTAGTGTTGCTAGAGAATGTTCGCTTCTACCCTGGAGAGGAGGGGAATGACCCGGAGTTTGCCAAGCAACTTGCTTCTGTGGCAGATATATATGTGAATGATGCCTTTGGAACTGCTCACCGCGCTCACGCTTCGACTGAGGGCGTAACTAGATATTTGAGTCCTTCTGTTGGTGGTTATTTAATTGAAAAGGAACTAAAATTCCTCCAAGGTGCAATTGATAATCCTCAAAAACCTTTAGCTGCAATTATTGGTGGTTCTAAAGTTTCTAGTAAGATTGGTGTGATAGAAGCTTTGTTGGATAAGTGTGATAAGTTGCTCTTGGGTGGTGGTATGATTTTTACTTTCTACAAAGCTCGTGGTTTAAGTGTGGGTAAGTCTCTAGTTGAGAACGATAAGATAGAATTGGCAAAGTCTTTGGAAGCTAAGGCAAAAGAGAAAGGTGTAACAATGTTGTTACCTACTGATGTGGTTATAGCTGATAAGTTTGACCCAGAAGCAAATACTCAAACTGTTAGTATTGAGGCTATTCCAGATGGTTGGATGGGTTTAGATATTGGACCTAAGTCTGCAAAGGTTTTCCAGGATGCTTTAGCAGACTGCAAAACTGTTATTTGGAACGGTCCAATGGGTGTGTTTGAGATGGAGAAGTTTGCTAAGGGTACTGAGGCGATCGCCCATACTCTTGCTGATAAGCAGGATTCTATTACTATTATTGGTGGTGGTGACTCTGTTGCTGCAGTGGAGAAGTTAGGTTTAGGTGAAAAAATGAGTCACATTTCTACTGGTGGTGGTGCTAGTTTAGAATTGTTGGAAGGTAAGAATTTACCTGGTATTGTGGCTTTAGATGAACTATAAGTTGACTTAGGTAAGTGGTGGGTGCTTCTCTATTTTGTGTGACCGTATAGGGAAGCACTTATAGTAGTTTTCATTTTATGAGTCAAGATTTTCCCCTTCTCCCTTCTGTCTTCCTTTGCACGTTCAGGAAGCATTGTTTTTTACTCATCTACTTTGGGTACAATTCAGTTTGAAAATCTAGTAATATAAGGGAGATTATTAGAAATCATACTAGATTATAGATAACAGTTATAAGCCCTGACAACTAATCTAGTGGATGGACACAAGTTAATTGCCAACACAGCATTTTTCTATATACTTTATTAATTAAAAGAGAGGATTTCTCAATAAAAACTTGAAAAATACATTTAATTGTGATACAGTCAAATTCCAGGGTTAAATTCAATTAGTGTTACTTACATAACTTATCAATTGTGAAAGTCACTATTTTCTAGACAGAATTGGTTTAAATCATCATAGGCTTTCAGTACTGGAGCCGAATTTTCTATGAATTGATTCTTAAAAAAGGATTAAATTTATTAAGAATAAATTGCAATATAATTAAAGTTGCCCAGCTAGTATGAGGCAATTACCTATACCTACTTACCAAGAATAGCTTAAGGGGAAAATTGAAAATGAAAATTACTAGACGAGTATTTCTAGGAACAGGGACAGCAATGGCAACAGTGGCGATCGCTGAACTGGGAAAAAGCAACCGAGGATTAGCTCAAAGTGGTGCAATTAATCTCTATTCTTCCCGCCACTACGATACTGACCAAGCTCTTTATGACAGTTTTACTCAAAAAACTGGCTTGAAAGTTAATTTAATTGAAGGTAAGGGAGATAAGTTAATCGAACGAATTAAAAGTGAGGGAGCTAATAGTCCAGCAGATGTGTTTATGACAGTTGATGCAGGTCGTCTGTGGCGTGCTCAAGAAGCTGGAATTTTGCAACCTGTTTCTTCGTCTACTCTTAAGACTAAAATTCCAGCTAGCCTCCGTAGTCCGGAAAACTTATGGTTTGGTTTCTCCAAACGGGCTAGGGTAATTATGTATAATAAAGATAGGGTTCAATCTTCTGATCTATCAACCTATGAAGATTTAGCTACAGACAAATGGAAAGGGAAAATCTTAATCCGCTCCTCTAGCAATATTTACAACCAATCTCTAATAGCATCTTTAATCGAAATTCACGGAATGTCAGATGCAGAAAGTTGGGCAAAAGACTTTGTTAGTAACTTTGCCAGACCTCCAGAAGGAAATGATACTGCTCAAATAAAGGCTGTTGCTGCGGGCATTGGTAATGTTGGTATTGCCAATAGCTACTACTTGGCGCGTTTGAAAAGATCTCCTAAAGCAGAAAATAAAGATGTTGCACAAAGAGTTGGTATGTTTTTCCCAAACCAAAATGGGCGTGGTACTCATATTAATATCAGTGGCGGTGGTGTAGTTAAAAATGCTCCGAATAAAGAGGGTGCAATTAAGTTTCTTGAACATTTAGTTAGTCCAGAAGCTCAAAAAATATTCTCTGAGGGTAATAATGAATATCCTGTAGTTGCAGGTATACCTATTGCTACGGTTTTGAAATCCTTTGGTGATTTCAAGAGTGATTCTACTAATGTTTCTGTTTATGGTAAGTTGAATTCTGACGCGATTAAATTAATGGATCGTGTGGGCTGGAAGTAGATAAACTTTGGGGGTTTGAAGACTAAACCCCCACCCATATCAAAAAATCCTACTACTGCAATATCAATCACAGGCATAAAACTAAGTTTTCCAATAACTGGAGGGCAGCACACCTAAAAATAGCGATCGTTACATAATAGAATAGCTAACATCAGGAAAGATACACTGCATAAACTAACTACTTATTTGCCTAAAAACCACAGTCAAATAGTAATAGAAGACCATTATGTATCAGGTATGTATCAGGTATGTATCAGGAATGATGGCCAATCACAAGCTAGCTAAGGCTGTTGCTGATATGGGTTTTTATG
>JAKQYE010000034.1 GCA_023356605.1 Trichodesmium sp. MAG_R02
TAAACAATTAGTTATTAATAAACTTTATTGATACAGAGTTCTAGAATGGAGGTTGTTCGTATAAGTCTCTTGGAAAATGTAAATATACATAAAAATACATAAAAATACATAAAAATACATATATACAGGAAGCAGCAGCAATTGCTTTTTACCATCAGCAATCAACCCATAGGGTAATCAAAACCCTCATAAGTGATGATGCTCCACAGTTCAAGTTATTGACTGAAAGTAAATAGTTTTACCGACTTTTGGGAAATATTTAGAGCAGAAATTGACCCCCCACCTCAAGAAGTAGTTGGTTTTAAAAGTATTGCAGCTTATCGCACAGGTTTAGAGATTCAACCTGTAAATATAGAATTAGCAAAATCTCAATTTAATACTCTGAAAAAAATCCCAGGAGAAAAATCACCACATCTCAATGATAAATCTTTAATTGACTTTTTAATAATCCAGACATTAGAAGTAGCTGCAAAACATAAAATGCCAATACAATTTCACACAGGATTTGGGGGTCCAGACTTAGATTTACGTCAATCAAATCCTCTACATTTGCGATTTTTATTAGAAGATAATCGCTTTCATAATGCTCCCATTGTTTTATTACATGCTTCCTATCCTTATACCCGTGAAGCTGGTTATTTAGCATCAGTTTATCCTAATGTTTATATCAGTTTTGGGTTATCAATACCTTCCTTAATGGGCAGAAGGCTTTAGTTGTATTCACAGTAAAATAGAGGTACTTCTAGTATGCTAAATCAAAGCATTTAAGTATTTTTAGGTTTGGTTGAGGCAACGAAACCCAACACATATGGCAAAACCCACTAAAGTTAGGATATCCTACTATTAATATTCCGATGTTTTTTCAACCAAAATTTATTCTCTTATAGCGCTTTTCAGATGAATGACCTCACGTCCTCACGGGGTGACAAGCTAGTTGAAAGCTATATGTAGAATGTTTTTGCCTTCGGGGAATGAAGAATATTTCAACAAAAAGAAAACGCTCAATACGAAATGCTGAGGTGTCAGATAGATCGCACTACGCCCCCTAACTGTATTGAATAATTATTCAAGCTGTATGAGAATATAATATTATTAAAAAACTCACATAAATTAATTTATTGTTAATCAAAAAATACAGTCTAATTAATCACTGTATTCATCGCTTTTAGTACCTTTTGATAATATAGTAATTTATGACGATTTTGGCTCATTAAATTTTCTACTAATTCCCAGATAAAATTATCATTTATTGCCCAATAAATCATAGATAATCCTACAAAAAAAACACTGTGTTTTCTTTATTTTCTACCCTTTTCATTAGTTCTTGATATATATTCTTGAACCCCTTTATTTTTAATTTTTTGGAATTGAAATGAACTAATTGTGAAAGTCAAAAAAAATTGTATATCTTTTGCCTTACTTTCTAATTTTATTGGTAGGGTACAATAATTACTTAACTTTGATATATGTACAGTTTTATGTACTGATACTCACGTATAATAGTATTTGTAATGTTATTACTTGAGAGGGACTCAATATGATGCTTAATATGTCTTTATAAAAGCTTAATATATTCAATTTTATTGATTTTTCTTGGTAATTACTAATCCTCTTTTATCATATTTTAAACTATTTCCAAAACTTTTTAAATGAATAAATAATCAACTCAGATGAAGGATAAGAGTGAATTGGCGATCGCTACCTCCCAACCTCAAAATCCCATTTCTTTATAAATTGAATAATTATTAAATTTATTGTCTCAAATTATTACTATATCTACCATTCAGCTTACAAGTCAGCCCTTGAGCCTCACGTCACAAGCAAAATATCTTAGGGATCTTCCATGGAACCTTCCTGCTACTACAGTTTACCAAAATGACAAAAACTGTAACTAAAAAATATACTTCCATATAAGTTTTTGTTGGGTTGCGCTGTCGCTTAACCCAACCTACAACTATAACTCTTCCCTCCTTCTTCCTTCCCCTACAATAAATCCTTGGTGTTGCTGATTTTGGATATGATTTGTATTTTTTGTAATTGCTAAACTATTGAATAACAACTATTTGAGATTGTTGAATTTTTATTTTCATGCCTTGATTCAGCAATGCCAAATCCTTAAACTGAGGATGATTCGCCAAACTCTCATATAAGTTTTTGTTAGGTTGTGCTGTCCCTTAGCCCAACCTAAAACTACAACTCTTTCCTCCTCCCTCCTTTCCCTATAATAAATCTTTAAACTGAGGATGATTAGCCAAACTCTTCAAAACCTTCTTAATATCTTGCGATCGCTCCTTTTTCACAATCAAAGTCACATTCCCATCCCTAACGACAACCACATCCTCCAAACCAATAGTTACAATAGCATCATCATCACTGGTAGCATAAAAAATCGATCCCTCTGTATCCAACCCCAAATGAGTAGCCAACTCCACATTCACACTATCCCCCTTAACCAAACGTTCCAAAGCATTCCAGTCCCCCAAATCATCCCAACCAAAAGCCACAGGTAACACAAAAGCCTTATCAGTCTTCTCCATTACCGCATAATCAATACTCTTCTTCTCCAACTGAGAATAACCCCCAGGACCCATCGTCTCCAAAACAGTCATCATTGTTGGCATATATTTTCGCAACTCCGCCAACATTACCCCCACCCTGAACACAAAAATACCACCATTCCAACTAAAACCCCCCGTTGCTAAAAACTCCTCTGCCTGCTCTCGTTTAGGCTTTTCTGTAAACCGTGCCACCTGATAAACATCAAACCCCCCAAAATTTCCTGCCTTTTTTCCCTGTTCAATATACCCATAGCCCGTAGAAGGAAAAGAAGGTTTCACACCCAAGGTGACAATAGCCTCCTGGTTAGTGGCCAATCCGGCTGCTACCTCTAGAGTCTTCTGGAATATTTCTGGCTCACCGATCCAATGGTCAGCTGGAAAAAATCCAACAACTATATCTTCCCCATAACGACGTGCCGTTTCTATTGTTGTCCAAGCAACAGCAGGGGCAGTATCCTTTCCTTCCGGTTCTGCCAATATATTTTCCTGTGGCATCTCGGGTAACTGTTGTGCAACACCTGCGGCCAACATTGCCGAGGTCACAACCCATAAACCACCCCAACCATTAGATAATGGGAGTAGTCTCTGTGCTGTTGCTTGTAACAAACTTTGACCACTACCATCAAGAGAGAGAAACTGTTTAGGCCGATGCTTACGACTCAGAGGCCAAAAACGCTCTCCTTTTCCACCAGCAAGAATAACAGGTATCATCGGATTCTAGATTACTTAATAGACTTAGATAATTCCATCTTAAATTCTCATTGTCAGTTTTTCCCAAATTATTCAACTTTAGTAGATTAGTAAACCCTTAAACTATAACGTCTTAGTTATAGTTTGCTGAATAAATATAGAATCCTGATGTAAAGAGCTTACTAAATAAATATAGAATTCTGTGATATTTCTGATTTATCGTATTAGTAATAATCTTACTTGTAAGTTAATCTTTTTATTTTTTGATTGTTTATGAATAATACTTCTTCTAGTAACTCCCAACCTATTTGGTTCAAATATTGGTTCTGGATATTTATATTACTATTGAGCGGAACCATAGCTACTTCTTTCGGGGCAATAACTACTTTGTTTGCCCCCGTTGAACCAGAATTTATAACTAAACTACTTCAAGAATTTACCGCAGATATTCTGTGGCGCAAACGCTTACCTTACAAACTTTCACGACCTATAAATATCTTAGTTATGGGAACTGACCAAGTTCCTGGGATAAAAGAAGATTCTCCAGATGTATTTGAGGGTCGTAGTGACACTTTACTATTAGTACAAGCTAACCCCACTAACAAGACTGTCAGTTTACTTTCTGTACCACGAGATACTAAAGTCCAAATTCCCGGAATAGGTCTTGCTAAAATTAATGAAGCCAATTTATATGGAGGACCAAAACTAGTAGAAAATGTTTTAAAAGATACTCTGAATAATATTAATATTGACCGTTATGTGCGAGTGAATAAAGAGGCATTTCGAGAATTAGTAGAACAACTGGGTGGGGTAGAAGTTTTTATTCCTCAACCTATGTTTTATGTTGACAATACTCAGCAATTCAAAATAGATTTACAGGCAGGTTGGCAAACTCTTAATGGAGAACAAGCAGAACAATTTGCCCGTTTCCGGGAAGAAGTTTATGGCGATATTGGTCGGGTGCAACGACAACAAGTTTTACTAAAGGCGCTGCGAAGTCGCCTTACTAATATCACAGTTTTACCTCGGTTGCCTCAAATTATTCGGGTGATGCAGAAGTATGTTGATACTAATTTAAGTTTTCCGGAAATGTTGGCTTTGATCAGTTTTAGTCTTGACTTGGATCGGGATGATTTAAAAATGGTTATGTTGCCAGGAAGACCTAGTTCTAGAAATGAGTATTTTACTAGTTATTGGATTATGGATAAGGCTGGTCGCGATCGCATCCTGACACAATATTTTGATTTAGACAAGTTTAATTATGACAATATATATAAAAAATATAAGAATGAATATAAGAATGAAATTTCACCTCTAGAGAATAAAATAGCTATACAAAATGCCTCTAGTCACCCTCAAGTAGCAACAAAATTTGCTCAGTATTTGCGCAACAAAGGATTTGACAATGTTTATGTAGTTCCTGACTGGTCTGACAAACAACATTTAACTCAAGTTATTGTTCAAGGGGGTTATTTAGACTCAGCAGAAGTTGTGCAAAAGACTCTGGGTTTTGGTAATATTGAACCAACTTCTACAGGTGAGATTAGTTCTGATTTGACTATTAGACTAGGGGAAGATTCTATTAATAAAATTAATCTTTTACAGAAAAGAGAAGTTGAAGCAAAGGTTGATGAATCAAACCTTTAATATAGGACAAAACTTACCCAGGCACCCTATATATAGGGTACTGTCAACTAGGGAATTGTCAATTACTTAAATTAGTTTTTTTTCAGATAGATATTACTTTTAATATATATTAAAATGAGGTTACAAAATGCTAAATTTATTTGCTGAAAATCTTTAATTATTAGATAATAATGACATGATTATATTAGTTGCAAAAAAATATGGATTTTAATTATGTTGTAACTGGTCAGTATTTACTTAAATCTCACAGGAATTATACAATAACGCTCCTTAGCACTCCCTATATCCAAAATATTAGTCATGATACAATAAAGCGTTATTTAAGATAGGAGTCTTGAAATTCACAAGAATTTTGTGCATAGGTTAAAGAAGAATTATAGTCATTTTAAAAAGAGATGGAAAACTTTTTCTGCAGAAACGCGAGTTATAGCAAGAAGAACTTGTCTCAATCTAAATTAAAATAACTATAGTCTCAGATACAGCGGCCTATTTAATCTTTGATAACACAGTAATGAATAAAAAGTACGGGTATAATATTTAGATTACACGACGACAATATAGTGGAACTTCTTAAAAAGATTTGTTTTGAAAATAGGAAAAAGTATTTATCAAGTTAAGCACGGTAATTGATCAAAATATCTAACCTCCGAATTAAAATATCTTTCAATCAAAATGAAGGTTATTTAACTTGAATAACTAAAGGTTTTTAAATAAAAATAGTTAGGCGTTTGCGGAGTATGGTTTTAGCCGTATCACATAAAGCAAAGCGTGAAGATAGTCAAAATTTTCATGCACTATATATAGCGCCTTTGCGTAAGTCTTGATAGGAATTAAGGAACAGGCAATAGAGAATAGACTTCTCCAGAAAAGCTTTTTTTGCTCCTTGTCCCACCCTTCCAAAATCGGCATTTTTGGAGAGAAGAGATCTAATTTTTACAAGAAAATCTTGTCAACCTTTTTACTACATATGTCGCCCTGGTTATCGACTAAACATAGAAACTTTGATTCTAGCTATTTGGTAGTTCTAAAGATATAAGGATATAGATCTATAAATTCCTTGAATTGTCATCAGGTAGATAAGTAAAATCATTACTTGTTTATAACTACCCTAATTTCTACTTCCCGTCTTTCTTATTCCCTGCCATCTAACGAAATAACTCTACCCCATCTCTCCCATCAATATCTTGTACATAAACTTTCACCTGCTCTTCCTTAGAAGTGGGTAATTTTTTACCTGTAAAATCTGGGTGAATAGGCAACTCCCGATGACCCCTATCCACTAAAACAACTAATCTAATTACTTGTGGGCGACCATACTCAACAACTGCATTCAAAGCAGCTCGAACTGTTCGACCTTTATAAATCACATCATCAACCAAAACCACAATCTTATCAGTAATATCTACAGGAATTTCTGTTTTAGCTGGGGTTCGCATTCCCACTTGGTCCAAGTCATCCCGATAAAAGGTAATATCCAATGCTCCCACAGGTACTTTTACTTGTTCTAGTGATTTAATTTGATTTGCTAAAAATTCTGCTAGTGGAACTCCTCTGGTATGAATACCTAACAATACTAACTGAGATAAATCTCCTGACTTTTCAATTACTTGGGAGGCAAGACGAGTAACAGTACGCCGTAACTCTTCTGCCGATAAAATTTCTACTGTATTGCTCATTTATTCACCAACAAATTAGGTCTAAAGCCTCCTCTGTAAGCGGGCGACCTGTGTAAATTTGAGTACTTTACTTTATTATACCATTTCCCAAAGTTACAAGGTACACTAAGAGGGATAATATTTATGGCGATAACGTAAATTGATGAAACCTTATTCTATAGACTTGAGAAAAAAAATTATAGAAATTTGGGAAAAGGAAAAAATTTCCATAAGAAAACTAGCTCAAAGGTTTGGAGTGAGTAAAAGTTTTATTCAAAAATTAATCAAAAAATATCAAGAAACTGGAGATATTAGAGCTTTACCTCAAGGTGGAAGTCCTCCTTCTAAATTAAATAGCGAACAATTAGTAATCTTGATAGAAATAATGGATAGAAATCATCATGCAACTTTAGAACAATTATGTGATTTACTGAAAATTGCCACAGGAGTTAAAGTGGGAAAAAGTACAATGGGAAGAATTACTCAAAAACTAAACTATAGCCAAAAAAAAGACATTATATCCACCATGGAGGAAAATCTTGAAGTGCCACATAAAAGAGTATAGTATTGGGGAAATACTCAAAGGTTTGACATCCTCCCGACGCTGAATTGAGGCTACAGCAAGGGATTTACATCTATCAACCAAACAGACTAAGCTGAAGGAATGACTCAGAGCGGGTTCACCCATCGTTGGAATTTGCTGGCCAGCAAGCCTGACGTTTCCTCCGTATCCGTTTAATTGTCTCCATATGAACCTCGGCAACTTCATTGAACCGACATTCCGCATATCTTCATATATCTTTATGTATATTTACATTTAAAAAGAGACTTATAGGAAAAATCTTCGTTCTAGAACTCAATATCAATAAAGTTTATTAATAACTAAGTTTTCATGAGAATATCAGTTATAATTCTTTATTATAGTGAAAATTAATGTCTATAGCTATAAGGCTTTCAGGGATAGTATTCGGAGGGATAGATTAGTAAAACTTATCAATTTAATGTTAAGAAGTACGAAATGTGGGATTGAAAAGTGATAGCTGCAGAGGATTCTCAAGTTTAACAGTTTCTTCAACAAAACTGCTGTGTCTTCTTTCTTTTCTACCCTTTTCATTAATGGTATTGCCCTCTTTGTCCAAGCCAAACTAATCATTAATATAATAGAGATAGGATTATTAGTTATTAAAAAGTTTAAAATAGATACCTCCTATGCTCACTTAGATTCAACATCATTTCATCTACATGGGGAATATAATAATATTGAAATTGCTGAAAACGATCAAGAAAGACCAATATTAATTACAAAGGGATATTCACGTGACCATCGGCCAGATTTAACTTACATTCCGCAGGTCAAAATGTAGTATATCAGACAGGCCATTGAAAGCCTTGCCTGATAATAACTATGAGGTTTGTCAGTAAAAATACATATTACAGAAACTATTGATAGTTATTAGCAAGAATAGAGGCTGTAATCCACCTTCTTTGTTAAAAATACCCTTGTAGTATACTTGAAGTACGGGATGTGGGATTTAAAACAATGTGTATTGGATTTGATATTTTTGTAGTGATAGTGGAATACCATTGTTTATGAGGACTGGTGATGGTAATAAATCAGATAAAGCAGTATGACGTCAAATTTTAAGTGATGTAAAAAAACAAATAAAATTAGATAGTATTATGGTCTGTAATAGTGCCTTATTAAGCCTAGAAAACATCCAATTAATCTCAAAATTAAAATGGATAACTCGAGTCCCAATGACTTGAAAAAAGACCAAAGAAATAATTGGATCTTACCTAGAAAAAGTAAAAGTTTCTTTTCTCCGGAAACAGACCCGGAAATTCAAGAAATGACTAGGGAATTTCAAAAAAAAGGATATAAATGGTTAGAGCAAAAAGTTACTTATGCTGGAATTAAACAAAGATGGTTAATTGTTGAAAGTGCAGAGCGCAAACAAAGTGACATCCAGAAATTAAACTCTAAAATTGAACCAGAAAAAAAGACTGCATTAAAGTTAAGAAAAAAATTAGAAAGAACTGGATTTGATACAGTTACTCAAGCTCAAAATTACTTAAAATCTATCAACAAAAAACTAAAATTATGGGAATTGAAATATTTAGAAATCAAGTCAAAAAAAATTAATAAACAGTCTATCTTCTATCATTATCAAATAGAAACTAAACCAAGAGTTTCAGAAATAGAAAGAAGAACTGTCGCAGCAGGCCGATTTATTTTAGCTACAAATATTGAGTCGTCTTCAGACTTTCATTGCTCAGAAATACTCTGGAATTATAAAAACCCAAATTGAACGTGGTTTGCTGATTAATCATTGAGCCACAATTTTTTGCCGATAGTTTTTTTGTCAAAAAACCAGAAAGAGTAGAAACAATACTATTTATTATGTCACTGTGTTTATTAGTGTATAATCTAGGGCAAAGAGAACTGAGAAAAACTTTACTCTGAAGCAATAGTGAGCGTGATAAACCAATTAGGAAAACTAACAAATACTCCAACATTAAGATGGATATTTCAATGCTTTCAAGTCGTACATTTCTTGAGAATTAATCAATCGCCAAAAGTGGTAAATCTCACAGAAGAAAGGATTTTTACCCTCGAGTTGTCAAAAATATTATCTGGGAAACAATAATAAGAAGCGATAGACTTCCAGTCCGCTTCGCGATAGACTTCCAGTCCGCTTCGCGAACGCACTACTTGAAAAACTAAGAAAAATTAATTTATGCGAACAACAGAAATGTAGTTCCTCCTGTATGTTATGCTGCCAAAAGAAATCCCTGGTTTGCCCAAAATATTCATGCCACTAATTTTTTGTGTTCTATAGAATTAATTTGTTTAATTTGTTGACTCAAAATAGTAATGATAATTCATGTATCTTTCTGTACTACATGCGGGAAGTGCGGAATGTGGGTAGTATATAATCTAGGGCAAAGAGAACTGAGAAAAACTTTACTTTGAAGCAATAGTAAAGTGAGAAATTAATTTTGTTTAATTTTTTGGCTCAAAATAGTAATGATAATTCATGTATCTTTTTGTACTACATGCCGGAAGTGCGGAATGTGGGATTGAATTAATTTCAATTCATTCCCTCACTAATCACAGTCAAAAAAACTGGGAAATTTTCTATAAGGAAAAATCAACTGCTCTGTGGAGAAATCAGAATTTTACTACCCCAAATCAACTCAAAAGGAATAGATAAATTAGAAAAGTTAAATCGGGAAATATATCACGCTAGAAAAAATGAAAAAGTCGCGGTTATTGTCGAGAATATTCAAATTACTGAAATTTGAGAGGCCCAATCTGAATATATATGAGCGCTCTTTCTCCATTATGTTTATAGTATCATGTCAAGTTTTTTTATCAACCACTTTGAGGATATTTTTGATTGAGTTAATTTCAATTCATTCCCTCACTAATCACAGTCAAAAAAACTGGGAAATTTTCTGAGTGGGAAAAATCAACTACTAATCGGGAAAAGTCCGAATTTTACTACCCCAAATCAACTCAAAAGAAATAGATAAATTAGAAAAGTCAAATCGGGAAATACATCACTAGAGAAAAAAAGAAAAAGTTGCCGTTATTGCAGAGAATATTCAAATTACTGAAATTTGAGCGGCCATTTTTGATTCTATCTGAGCGCACCTTTTCCATTGTATTTATAGTATCATGTCAAGTTTTTTTAATCAACCATTTTGAGGATATTTTTGATTTGGTTAATTTCAATTTATTCCCTCACCCATAACAGTCAAAAAAACTGGCAAATTTTCTGAGGGGGAAAAATCAACTGCTAATCGGGAAAAGTCAGATTTTTACTAGCAAAAATCAACTCAAAAGGAATAGATAAATTAGAAAAGTTAAATCGGGAAATACGTCACGATAGAAAAAATGAAAAAGTCGCCGTTATTGTCGAGAATATTCAAATTACTGAAATTTGAACTCAAAATACATCACGATAGAAAAAATGAAAAAGTTGCCGTTATTGCAGAGAATATTCAAATTACTGAAATCTGATCGGCCCAATTTGAATATATATGAGCGCCTCTTTTTCATTATGTTTATAGTAAACTTTTTAATAACTAATAATCCTATCTCTATAAATAAATTTGTTAGTCCTAATTGATAGATATCATCCATAACTCTACCTAGAGTCTCATCGTTTAAGTATTCACTATTTATACCTGTGCCTAATAATTTTTCTATAGCTTTGTCTTCAAAAAATTGACTAAATAAATATAATGGACGCGAGACCATCCCTAACCAATTCAAAATTAAAGCTTTTATTACTTGTCCAGTAGCAATTTTTTCTCGATTATCTACTCCTAATTTTTGATTAATTAGTTCCACTATTCCTATCTCGTCAATTAACCCTGCAATTATTCCTTTGTCTGGTCAAGATTTTCAACTGTTATTTTTTCTATTAAAGACATTTTTTTATACTCAATAAGGATGCAATCATCAGTTTTATGATCTCACTTGAAGTGACTAAAGACCATAAGTAATTATACGTGAATTAAATAGATATTGTCTTGTAACCTCTCATAATACAATTCTGTTGTGCCGAATGTGGGGTTTAAGTACCATTAACTCCAATTATCTACTTATGGTGGTACTTAACCCTCAATTTCAGGGCTTTGGCGATCGCTGTATTTATCTAAAATAGTAGGCAGTAGAGCTATATGGAGATGGTAGAGATGATATTGTTGGTTTTGGTTCTAATGCAGTTTATGTTTCTTTAGGCCAAACTGATGGTACTTTTGCTCCCCATCAAACAGCCTATAGCAATAATTTTACGGTAAATAAAGGGGGTTGGGTAAGTCAAGATAAATATCCTCGCCATGTAGCAGATGTAAATGGAGATGGTAGAGCTGATATTGTTGGTTTTGGTTCTAATGCAGTTTATGTTTCTTTAAGCGAATTACCCTATGTAGGTGACAATAATGACCTCCTAAATGGAGGTTTGGACCACGACCGACTCTATGGAGGCAATGGTAACGACATCTTTTAGGGTGGTGCGGGAGACGATAGGTTGAACGGGGGTCTGGGCGAGGAAGTACAACCTCTGTAATCCTTGCCCGATAAGCATTACCTTGGCTTAGGCCTAAGTAGAGATATGCTCTTAGGGCTAAATACGAACTTTAATTATAATTATTCGACTGGATATGATATTACTCTATTAGACATCTCCAAAAATTCTCAAGCACTTACTGTAACTATCTTTTAGGGAGCGATCGCTAAATCCTCCAGATAGTCATTTTTTACGCACTTTAGAGTATTAGAGATAATTCTTGTTAATTATTCACCATCTTTATCCAGTTTTTTCTTGTTTTCTTTTTCGTCAAAAGCCATGATTTATACTAATAAAAATGCTCCTATTCTTAATCTTACTAAACCACATATTGTTAAAATTACTTTTTCATAATTACTGTCTTTTAATCTGAATCTTTCTCGTGCCAGTCCAAATATTTTTATTAGCCTTATTATATGCTCTACAAATATTCTTTTTTGGGCTTTTTTCTTATGATCTTCTTTGACTTCTGCTGGCAATTCTTGCTTTCTCGGCTTTTTTTTTGTATTGTAGTTCTCTCGGCTCCTTGATATCCTTTATCTCCCTGAAATTTTTGTTTTTTATCAAATTTTGAAAGTTGTTTTATGAGTAAATTTACATCGCTTTCTGGTCCTCTTTCTCCCACAATTACATCTACTATTTCTGTCCCCTTTTCTGTAGTTATTATCTGGTTTTTTAATGTATGACTTTTCTTTTTTCCAGAGTAATATTTTTTCTGTTTCTTATCGTCATCTGGCCTATATATACTCTGTTCTGTAGTATCTACAATTAATTCAAGTTCAGTTAAAATTTCTTGTATCCAAAAATATTCATCTTCTTTTTCTCGGAATTGTTCAAATAAACTACAAGGTAATAAATCTTGTAATATGTCTATCCAATAATGAAAAATATTATTTGCTGTTGACTCACTTACACCAAAAGATATTCCTAGTATGAGCAAATGTGGGCATATGACGTAAATAGCATAAAGTTAAGATGATTTCTTCCTCGACTTTTAAGGTTTTTTTTCTGCCTCCTCCTGCCTTAATTAATCTTTTTTCTTTACTGGCGATCGCCTGTCTTTTTTTTCTTCAATTTTTTGAGTATTTTCTATTAATTTTATGAGTTGTTTATCTGTAATACCAATAATCCTTTTTGTTTCTCTTGGATGATTATAAAGATATTCTAATACATTATTCATTTGGGGACACCGTATATATAATTTATCACTAGAATTTTACCTTAATTTTTATTTTGGAGATGTCTATTATAAAAAGTTTCTTAACAGCTTTCTTGCTACTGTCTGTACATCTGGTACACAAGCAAACTTTTGAGATGTTAAGGTTCGGAGTTTTCTTGTTGGCAATATCTCATACTTTCTGGACTTTTTTATCTTTACCTATTTTTTAATGTGGTTCACTGACCTGAAAACTGCTATACAACATTACAAGTCAAATCATCTTTTTAGCTTTAGCTTGAATCAATAAATCTGAATCATTAACAAGTAACTCAGCAACCTGACTATTTCCTAACTGTTTGAATGCCAACAAACAAGCATATTTCAAGTCAAAAATTCTTGTATTACTTATACTTTCTCTGAGCAAAGGTATCGCCCGCTCATCTCCCAAATTTGCCAGAGCCAGTGCAGCAGCCCCACGAGATTTCTGAAACTGAGGTGCTGTGTTGTTTAGCGCTTCTACCAATAAATCATAAGCATCAACATATTTAAGCCAACCTAAAAGTTTAACTACATGATAGTGAGCGCCATAATCATTATGAGCGCTTTCAGCAAAAGTTGCCATTAATGCTGCACCTGCAACTTCTGGATTAACTTCTTGTAAAAGAGTTTTGCTAGCTAAATAACACCTACCAAAATCTGTACTATATAACTCCTTAATCACAAATTCTAAAGTAGGAGTTTGGTCATATTCATGAACTAACTCTAAATCACTAGGATGGTCCCGAATAACTGAATCCAAAAAAGGTTCGATTTCAGCAAAATTAATCTTAGCTGTGGGAATACCTTTTTCAGCTAAGAGTCTAATTCCCCGGAGACGAAAAACCACCGAAATAGGGGATTTAGCAATATTCGGAATAGACTTATAATATTTAACATCAATCAGGTCTTGAATACAGCCTCGTCTAGCATTAACATTAGAATGCTGTAAAAATTCCACTACCTTTGCCATTTGTGAGTAGTCCCCCGTTAAACGACAAATAGTAGCGATCGCTGCACTAGCAATAGGTTCATCATCAGATCCTGTAAACTGCTGAATTTTGCTAATTGCAGGTTTATAGTTAAATTTTCCTAATACCTGAATAATTAAACGATAACTTTGACCAGGTTTTTCCAATAACTGAGCAATTTCTGCAAGAATTTCTTGGTCTTGAGTTCCTATTTCACCAATTGCCCATACAGCGTTTTCTACAGTGTAGCAGTCTCCATCACCCAAACAAGCTTTAATTATGGGCAAAGCTGATGTCACATTTAAACGTCCTAATGTTTCGATCGCTTTACGTCTAGCAATTTTGTGTTCTAAAACAGGGTTTGTATCTTGTATGGTTTTGATTAAGGCATTAATAGAGCGTTCGCTAGGAAAATTAACTAAATGACTTGCTGCAATATAACGATCTGATTTATCTTCTAATTCTTCTAGAGGGGCTTCTAACAAAGCAATTGCTTTTTCTTCAGTTAATCCAGGAAAAATATTAAAAAAACGCTTATCCATTTTCTTGTGGTTTTAATTACAATCAAAAATTCATTTCTTGAATAGATCATATATAGCAATATTATTTCAGTTGTGAGATATTGTCTTCTTGTAAAGAACAGGGAATTATAGAAAAGAAAGAAAAAACTATATCTTATGAATATAATAACCCCTATCTTCTAGACATTTAAATAACAGTCCAATTCTCACATCTAATTTCTGATTGCTATAGCAATTGGGAACATAAACAATTACTAAAAGTTTAGTAGAGAAATTCCTAGGAATTCTTCTACTATTTTTCAACAAATTTAAAAAATATATATTAGAGTTGTTGGAGATTTTGGCTATAATTGTGCATTAATATTGATTACCTAACTATTAACTGAAAAGCATTTATATTTAGTTAAATTTAGGTTTGATAGCTCGATGCACCAAAGCCATACAGGACTTACCCAAAAACACTAATTGTAGTATAAATATCTGAATAATTACCAAAAATACACTACGTATAGCAGAACTGCCTAAGTCCTGTAAATGTTGGTAGGAGACCCTACATCTATTTCAGTAAGTTAGAGAATACCTATATTTGCCAACCCTAGAATAACACCAAATCCAATTACATGGCCTAAACTAGTAGTTGCTAATAGTGCAGGATACCCCATTCCACCAAACATTTGTGACATGGGTAATGCAGGTCCAGCATCAGGGGTGGCAATAGCGAACTTACCCACGGCGATCGCTAATACATTGCAAATAATCATAACCATTCCCACTAGAGGACTCCATTCAGGGGTATGGGGAACAGCAGTAGCCAGTGTCATTAAATGAATCACGTTATTTCTCTCTCTCTGGATTAAAACAGTAATTAAAACCGGACAAACTGAATTTTTTTGTGAATGTTTTAAATCTTTTTAATATAGGAATATTAAAAAGAACTTGTCGTCAGAAATATCCTTATTTTTAATACCCCTCAGGCCAAAGCCAAAGGGGTTAATCATTAAAATAATATTTTCTGCAAATTTGTCAATCAAAAAAGTAGGAAAAGCAATAAAAATTAACTCTACAGTTTTTCTATATTACTTCGTGAAGTTTTATTAATTTGTTTCTCAGAAATTCTCCACAAAACTATTAAGCTAATATGCATTTAAAATGCGTATTAGTAAGAGAGAATTTAGAACTTAGAATTCAGAAGGGTTTTCTCAAGGGAAGCATACAATCAATTTGTCATTTAAATGCACAAAAGCTTATAAAAAATTCCCTAGCTATTTATAACAAACATTTATCAAGTTTGGTATTATAACCAATAACCAAAGACAAAAAGATTGGTCTTTATGTCGGACTGGTTACTACTAGGGTATAAAGTTCGTCCAATATATCAACCAAAAACTAAGTGAATTAAAAGGCTAGCTACTCAAGTCTAATAATACCGATTTCACAAACTTAAGCTACAACGAAATCCCTTTTTCTGGCCAATAGTATTCCATAAATCATCAAATCTTTTGAGTCCACTTTTCAAAGCATGGCGGTAAGGCAGACAAGGTTGTTTTTTCATCAGCTAGCACTTTTAGCTACAAATTAGACTGTATAACAATCTCAGCCTATTTTACTGTATTTTTTTTCTGAAAGTCCAGATAATCCCATAATTGAGATATAATATTCAGCTACAAAAACTGCCAACTAATAGACGGGAAAAATGGATACTAATGATAAATTGATAGAAGCAGCTAAAAACGGTCAAGTAGATCTAGTAGAAGCTTTGCTTGCCCAAGTTGATGATATTAACGCCAAAGACAACCTCTTCGCCAGGACAGCCTTAATGTGGGCGGCTCGACAAGGAGAAAGTGCCATCGTTAAAATTCTGCTTGATCTTGGAGCAGATATTAATGCTGCTGATAAATATGGTGTTACAGCCTTACAAGCATCCGCCTCTGGTGGTCATACTGCAACAGTTAAAACTCTTCTTGAATATGGAGCAAATATTAATGTCCAAGATGGTCGAGGATGGACTGCTTTAATGATGGCTATTGCCCATAATCATCCTGACGCAGCGCAAATATTGCTAAAAAACCAAGCTCAAAAGGATATTCAGGAAGAGAATGGTCTGACGGCATTGATTATGGCTCAAAAATACAATAATTCAGATATGGTAAAATTACTAGAATCTTGATTTATTTATTTATTATTAATTTTTCATGGTCAATATTTCTGAGGAATTACCAGACCCCATAGAAACTGAACTATTATTAGAAGAAATTAACAAACAACTCGCTGAAAAAACATTCAACTCACAAGACTCTAAGCTATTGCAAAAAATGGTAGAAGCCTTGGCAGATAAGCGAGGTATGATTCGATTAGGTTTTGTTGAGGCTTTTGGTCAAATTGGCAAACCAATAACTCCTTTTTTATTAGAAGCACTAGCTAATCATCCTAATCCAGTTGTGAGGCGCTCGGCAGGAAAAGGATTAGCTAAAATTCAAGAGCCACACTCTATTCCTACTTTAATTAATGCACTATTGAATGATGAGGATATAGTAGTTAAAAGTTCATCCGCAGGAGCATTAGCTAAAATGGGTGCCCACGCCGTTAAACCTTTATTAGAAATTATAGAAGGAGATTATCCTAGTATATCTAAGGGGCAAGCTAGTTGGGCATTAGGATTTATTGGGGAAGAAGGGATAGAAGAATTATTGTTAGTATACCAATCAGATAACAAAGATGTCCGCCTTGGTGTGGTAGGAGCATTAGGGAGAATAGCAGAAAGTAGATGGGATGAAAGTTTAGAGCAAGTTCTCTTTTCTGCCCTTGAGGATCAAGATTTGGAAGTCCGTCTCGAAGCGATCGCAACTTTAAGTAGAATACCTCCAGCATTGGCACTAACACAACTTATTCCTATGCTAGATGAATCTAATTTAGAATTATCAAGAGCAGCCTTTCTAGCATTAGGAAAATTAGGAGAAAAAGAAGCTTTACCTTATTTAGAAGCTAAATTAAAGGATAATCGACCAGGAATTTCAGAAGTTGCTAAAATTGCCATTTCTCAAATTAAATAATGTTAAGGATTTTATCAAAAAACTCTCCCCCTACTCCCCAGGAGAAGACCCTAGGCTAAACTAAATAAGCCTTACATCCCCTATTGACCTGCTTGTGCCAAAGACTTGTGTTAAGTTTATTAGCTTCTAAGTTTAAAGCCACAGGCTCAGACTTAAGTTAATTTAAGATAAATACACAAATCATTGGCCAATAGACATCTCTGGAAACTAAGTTTTTACCCGGGTATTTCAAGGGTTTAAGATTGATTATCGGATATATCTAATTATTGAAAGCTCTTTTCTAGCTATTTTTTCTTCCGTCTTTTTCCAGACCTCACTTTAGATTTGTTATTTGCTTGTGATTCTTCATTCAATGGGACATCAGTCTTAACTGGCTGGTTATTTGCTTGTGATTCTTCCTTCAATGGGACATCAGTTTTAACTGGCTGGTTATTTGCTTGTGATTCTTCCTTCAATGGGACATCAGTTTTAACTGGCTGGTTATTTGCCTGTGATTCTTTCTTCAATGGGACATCAGTCTTAACTGGCTGGTTATTTGCTTGTGATTCTCCTAACAATGTAACGCTTACAACTTTTCCTCCTAAAGAATAAATCTCTCGCATTGCTTCATTCATACGGCTATGAGCAACTTTCTTTTTGTAAGTACTCACCCGTTTAACATCTTGACGACAGACTCCTGTAACCTCAATTACAAAAATACGATCATCATAATCACTCATTTGGGGAGTTCCAATAGTTGTCATTTGTGTCATTATTACAATTCTCTAACAAAAATAAGTATACGAAAAATTAATCAGTGAATATAAAGAAAACCATAATAGCCAGAACAACAATTATTTTCCTTGTTACTGACTACTATCTTCGACTTTGATATATTCCCGACGTTGGGCTCATAGCAAATCCGGTTTATAAGGGAGGTTTATTAAAAGGATAAAGCAAGAGGCAAAAGGCTTAGAAGGATTTAGACGAACTAGTTTTTCGTTACTGGATTTGGTATTGCGCAAAAATGGGGGATTCTTTAGTCCAGAAAACCCTAACCCCAGTTTTAACATATAGTCATTTTAATAAAGAATTGAGACAAGTATTTCTTGCTATAACTCGCGTTTGGTGCAGAAAAAGTTTTCCATCTCTTTTTGAAATGACTATAAGTCATATCCTCCTCCCGTTATGAAAGCTCCTAGACGCTCTAGTCACACATTAGTGGTATCAGTATTTCAGTACTGAAAAAGTACATATTGAACCACCCGGAGCTCTCCACACACAATGTCTGGCAATCCCTATGCCACAAGCCTTTTCAAGAGAGGCTAGGACTTTAGGGTAGTGGAGTTATACTAACTCAGTAATCTTAACAATTTTGCCACCACTTTTGTGAATATTGCGAACTTGTTGGTTCATTTGAGAATAGGTAACAACCCTTTCTCTTTTTCCACGACGATTTACCCTGGCATCACCAGTACGGGAGAAAAACTCAATCAGGAAAGATTTAGATGTATTGCTGTAAGCTGCTCCGTTACCAACTGCTGGTGCTTTGATTGGAGTTGCTAAATTAGCGGCTAAAGAGGAAATTAACTTGGCACTGTTATCCCGATCGCTTGTAGCAGAGCCTCGCAATAAAGAAAACATCCGATTGAAGCCTTCTGTTTTTATTCCGGCTTGAGAGACAATGCTACGAGGATAAGGAACCATATTTTCCCCAAAACTGTCCAGATACTCATTACTATCGAGATAACTATCAATTTCTGCTACATATCCCCCTTCGTTATAAATTCTGACGTGCTCACTAATTTCCGACTGATCTTGAGGTGCACGACCTAACAAATGTTTAAAATTCAGTTCAATAAACCGATACTGAGGAGATTTATAAAGGAATAAAGACTGATATAAAGAAGATTGTGCTACCATTCTAACAAAGCGACGAACAGTAATTGAGCTGTTTCTTAACATTGCCTCTGCACTATCAAGCCGTTGACTATCCATTATATATTCATTTCCCAGTACCTGCTTATATACTGCACGAATGATAGTTTGTAAGTATTCCTCAGTACAATTGGGACGCAATTCTAGGGGACTAACCTCAAAGTAATCCAATCCTAGACTTGCTGACATGACTAAATTGCCCATAAATTCCTCCTGATATGATTGGTTTAATATACATACTATAGTAAAGTAAATAAAAAACGCTATACCAACTCGGTAACACTGATAATTTTACCACCTTGTTGGTGAATTCCCTTAAATGTGGGAGACAACTGACTAAAATCAACAATCCATTCCCGTTTACTTAAATGGTTTAAGAGAGCATTAGTTGTTGCCGTAGAAAATTGAACCCGAAAACGCTTGCTTGTACTATCAGCAGCCGCTCCATTGCCAACCGCTGGTGCTTTGATTGGAGTTGCTAAATTAGCGGCTAAAGAGGAAATTAACTTGGCACTGTTATCCCGATCGCTTGTAGCCGGACCTCTTAATAACGAAAACGTCCGATTGAAACTTTCTGTCTTCATCCCACGTCGGCTCATGATATGACGAGGATAAGGAACAATATCTTCCCCAAAACTGTCGATATACTCATTACTATCAAGATAAGAATCTATTTCTGCATCGTATCCCTGCTCGCGATATATCAAAACGTGCTCATCAATTTCTGCTTGGTCTAGAGGAGCACGGCCTAAAAGGTGTTTAAAGTTGAGTTCAATAAATCGGTTTTGGGAAGAACTATGAAAGAATAGAGATTGATACAAAGGGGATTTGGCCACAATTCTGACAAACTCACGTACATTAACAGATCCATTTCTCAACAGAGCTTCTGGACTGTCGAGACGTTGGCTTTCCATTATATGTTCGTTCCCTAATACCTGTTTATAGACTCCTCGAATGACAGTTTGTAAGTCGTCCTCTGTATAATTAGAACGCAACTCTAATGGTTCAACTTCAAAAGCATCTAATCCTAGAGTTGCTGATAAGGCTAAATTGCCCATATTTTTCTCCTTACTCCTTATATTATAATTTTTTTGGGAAAATTTAAGAAAATTTAAAGAAACCAGAAATTTCTAGTTCTCTCAAACTTAAGGAGCTACAGCAGTTTCCAATTGGGTGAGCCACAAAATCTCAACTTCCGTAACACTCCCCATCCTACTTGTCCAAGGTAGGCATTTATGGCCCATAAATTGCCGACATGAAATCCGCATTACTTTAGTTTCAACTACTGTCATCTATGAGTAGTTGACAATTTTTCTAATGACTAGATTAAAGTGTTTAGATCGTATCATACTATTATTGGCAGTTTATGAGAAACAAATTGTTACAATTATTTATTTTGTTACAAAACATTAATTACTTTATAATAATCAAAGACAAGGCGGGACTTTAACCTTTATATTGTTTCCGAGGGTTTAAATTAAGTAAACCGAATAATTAGTCCCTCAAATATATAGTAGGGACGAAGAAAAAATCAAAAATCAGGAGATTAAATATGCTTGATGCATTTTCGAGATCAGTAGTTTCCGCAGACAGCAGCGGTTCTTTCATTGATGGTGCTGGCTTAGAATCACTTAAATCTTTTATTGCAGACGGAAATAAGCGTCTTGATGCAGTGAACTTTATTGCTAGCAATGCTAGCTGTATCGTTAGCGATGCTGTAGCAGGTATCTGTTGTGAAAGTCCTGGTTTGACTTCACCAGGTGGTGGTGTTTATACTACCCGCAAAATGGCAGCTTGCTTGCGTGATGGTGACATAATTCTTCGTTATATTTGTTATGCTCTTTTAGCTGGTGATGCTTCCGTACTCAATGACCGTTGTTTAAATGGTCTGAAAGAGACCTATGCAGCATTAGGTGTGCCGGCAGGAAATGCAGCACGTGCAGTGGGTATTATGAAGGCAGCCGCTGTGGCTTTTGTGACCAATACAGCTTCTCAACGCAAAATGACTGTGACTGAACAACCAGGATCTTGTGATACTTTGGCCGCAGAAGTTGCTGGTTATTTTGATACTGTTGTTGCAGCTATTAGCTAGAGCTAAATAATTTTTCGTTCATATATTCATTTTTTTGTGCTTTATCAATTTTAAGAGAGGAGAATCTCAATTATGAAATCCGTTTTAACCACAACAATAGCATCTGCAGATTTAGGTGCTCGTTATCCCAGTAATTCTGACTTAGAATCTGTTCAAGGTAGTTTACAACGTGCAGCAGCTCGTATGGAAGCGGCAGAGAAATTAGCTTCTAACTATGATGCGGTTGCTCAAGAAGCTGTTGACGCAATTTATGCTAAGTTTCCCAATGGAAGTGGTAAAGATATTGGTGCAGAAGTGCAAAAAGATAAGTGTAAGCGCGACATCGTTCACTATTTACGTTTGATCAATTATTGTTTGGTAGTTGGTGGCACAGGTCCTGTTGATGAATGGGGTATTGCAGGTGCTCGTGAAGTTTATAAAGCACTAGGAATTAGCACTGATACTTATGTGACTGGTTTAGCAAAAATCCGCGATCGTCTTTGTGTTCCTCGTGATATGTCTGGTCAAGCGGCAACTGAATTAACAGCATATCTTGATTACGTTATCAACGCCATGTCCTAATAATAGGTCTGTCTCAAATGAGAATAAAATAAGAACTCTTGATGAGTGAAGGACTTTGTAGCCTGTTACTTGACTGGAACAGTTAAATAATAGACTCAGATTCCTTCACTGATTAAGGAGTGTTTTTGAAGAGAGGATTGAATGAGTACTACTGAGGAACTTAATGAAGCCCTTTTGCAAGCCAGTAAAAAAGGGAATCTAGAATTAGTTAAATCCTTAATTGCACAGGGTGCTGATGTTAATGTCAAAGACAAGGAAAATGCTACTTCTTTAATGAGGGCAGTATCACGTAACTACGAAGGAGTAGTCAAGGAGTTGCTGGAGAAAGGGGCAGATGTCAATGCAGTAAATGATTGGGGCTATAGTCCTTTAAAATATAGCCAAAAACTTAATTTCAAAAAAATGGAAAATATACTTCGGGAAGCTGGGGCCACTGATTAGCAATAACAGGATTTACGACAAATATTAAATCATACACTATTTGTAGGGGGTTAACGGTCGTTGACCCCCTACTATATGCAGTTGATTTAAAAAAGTTTTGATAACCCTGGGTATTACATAGTTTAAAGATTGCTGTAGTGGTAAGCGCAAAAAACTTCTAAAAGCCAAACTCTTTCTGAGGTCTTTTTCGCCGGAGTAATAAACTGTTTTTGTAGCTCAGAATTAGTTGGTTTTTTCTTTCAAGGTTTGTACTTTCCAGCAGAGGAAGCTAGACTATCATTCTAGACAACATCCCCCGCTTATGGGCCAGGGCTTTTTCATTCTCCAAAATTAGTAGTCAATTTTTGGATAAAAATTATGTTTTTTCCTCCCTAATATTACTCAATTCTAATTTTATTGATTCTGATTTTTCCGGAAAACAACTTTCTCTATTTTTTGAGCTTAAAAACTTAAGCTCATGCTTTTTAAACAATATATTATCGTTTTATTCTCATTTTTTATCCGATTTTTTTTACTCAAAACATATTTTTATTGTCTATTTAAGTAGAGCATGCTAAAATTTTCTCCCAATTATTTCCTAACCAATATATTCCTTGTTTTATTGAGTCAAAACCAAAACTTCGCTAAACATTCATAATTATTGTGTACAAAAGTGAAAGATTTCGAGCTGCTTGTAGTTCTCTTATCTTTGATTTATCTTCATTAAAAATCACATCTTTTACCCAATGTACTTGATTTTCTATACCCTGATACTGTTACTAACATATTTTGTCCGTTTTGTTCATAATTGGTCAAGGTATTTTTTAAACTTTTCCCATCAACTGCAATCCAATCCTCTTGATGCTCTGAATAATTAGCTGATATTATTTCATCAAAAAATAATTGTATCTCTCCCAAACAAAACTCCCATCATAACTCTCCTAATCGTACTATATGAAGGTAATTTTTTTGAGGGTATATTTAATATATTTATTAGTTTCTCCTGATTGTTCTTACTAAACATTTCTATTTGTTTATAACTACTATTGCCTGTTAAAATACTTAAGACTATTATGCTTAATACTACCCAAATTTCATGTCTTTTACCCTGAGTTTGACGGAAGTCCTTGACTTTTTTCAACCTCTCAAATATAGTATTAATCATAATGTATTTAAAATAAAAGTTAAGTGCTATTTTTTGATTTTATCAAAAAAAAGAGCGCTTTTATTTTTTTTGCGATTGCTCGATCTGGAAAAAGCCCTGCTTATGGGCGAGGCTTTAAACCCAATTTTTCGGTAAAATAAATCAGATTATCAATTTTTTTAAGCCAGCGCAATATTCATGCCCGCCGAGGAGCAATTAAAGATTTGATGGACTTAAAATATTATGCTGGTATTCCCAACATTGGTATGGCTCCAGTTTCTCAATCATTCAAATTTGGAAGAATGCGGTTTTTAACTGACTAAGGAATAAAATCAGGAAAATTGACCTTTACAGAAATTGAATCAAGTTTTGATTTGGCATTATGGGATAATCCTCAAGATATAAACATATAGTCATTTCAAAAAGAGATGGAAAACTTTTTCTGCACCAAACGCGAGTTATAGAAAGAAATACTTGTCTCAATTCTTTATTAAAACAACTATAGCTTATGAATATTCTGAAAAGCCCAGCCTAGAAAAAGTAATTAAATAACTTTATAATACTGATTTTGGCCATTATTATCGGGCCAAGTAAATTGATGCTAGAATTCTATCTAGATGCAGGAGATCGGGAGGATGTCAATGATACACTAGAAAATCTAGGGGACAAATTTGCTAAGTCTCGAATTCCTGCTGCTATTTCCCTTGGCTTTTTGGTGATCAACGAGGGATTCCTCACTTAAAAGCTTGCTTTAACACAAAAGTTGGGGAATTTAAGTATGCTTGTTTAGTTGCCTTAGACTGTTTAGGAGATGATAGTGGGAGAGCATAAATTTGAGAGATGCGGTCGGGTAAGACCCGTGAATGCTTGTGGATGAGTAACCGCCGACGGCCTCAGTTGAAGCAGGAAGTAAACATTAAAATGTCACATTATAACGCTTTATATCGGTTTTCTAAAGCATAAATTTGTGTGTCTGATTCAGATTGGGTAATTCGAGCTAAGGCCCAAAGCTCTAGCCGAGAAACTTTATCTCAACTTAGTTAATTCATCAACTATTTATGGTAACTGTAGACATATATCAACAATTAAAAAATAAAAATCCTGTTTTACGACAAAGAGCGATGAGCAAAATTGTCGAAGAACCCACCAGTGAAACAATTCCCCAGTTAATCAAGATTTTATCAGATGAAAATCCTAGTTACCGTCTAGGAGCTACCCAAGCTTTAACAGTGATTGGTATACCAGCAATTCCTGCTTTAGCTGAACAACTGACTAGCAATGACAATGATCAAGTTCGAGCTTCCTGCGTCCAAGCTTTTTCGGAAATTGCTCGTTTCTTCTCTCGAGATTATCCTGGAGAGACTTTCCCTCAAGTTGCCATTGATGCTTTGCAAAAAGCTCTCAATGACCCTAATTCTGCCATTCAAGTTGCTGCCACTGGTGCCCTGGGAACAATTGGTAAACCTGCTCTAGATATTCTTCTATCAGCTTTAAATACAGAAGATATTGCACTGCGTCTTTCGGTAATTCAGGCGATCGTATCTTTAAACGTCTTAAAAGGTCCTGAAGATGACCCCAAAACCATAGAGGACTATGATCGAATAGCTAATCTATTATCTAAAATTGCCGAAGATGAAACGGTGGATTCTTATGTTCGTGAAACAGCTAAAACAGCTTTGACTCGCATGGCAGCCTCAAAGGTAAAAATGCGTCATTAATTGATTTAGGTATTCAAACTAAAAAACTTGTAATTGGCAAGAGTATAAAACAAACTTTTTTTTGTTATGATAAGTTCAAATCTCAAAACACAAGAAAATACTAGTCAGGCTATTACCTTATCCCGTTGGTTGGCTGGTGAATATAGTAGTGTCAAATACACTTTAGAAATTCCCCGAACTAATCCTCACATTCGTATCTTTTTCCGCCCCTTACCTTACATTTTTTTTGGAGGACTCGGTTTTTATTCTGAGCAAATATACGATCATGATCCTTGGCATCCTCATCATCAAAATGTACAACGAATTATTCCTCAAGGGGATAATGTTAGGGTCGAAAATTATGCCCTTAAAGATCCAGATTTGCATACAGGGGCAGGACAAGATTTGGAAATTCTGGCAACCGTTACTCCTGAAAGCCTTGAAATTCGTGAAGGGTGTGCGATCATTTTCAAACGTCAAGGAGATACTTTTGTAGGGGGAGTTGAACCTGGTAATAAGTGTTTAATTCCTCGTCGGGATGGTTCAATGACTTATTTAGTGAGTGAAGTAGAAGTCACTCAAAAAACCTGGATTAGCAGAGATACAGGTTATGATGTCAATACTCATGAAAAAGTCTGGGGGTCAACTAATGGCCTGTTGAAATTTGATAAGATACAAGACTTTTCTGATGAAATTCCTGATATTTCTATTCTTTAGACCGAAAAATTGGGTTTCAAGCCTCGCCCATAAGCGGACGACTTTTTAGTTATTTTATCGAAATATGTTATCATGTTCAGGACTTACGCAGGTACCCTATATATAGGCTACTGTCATATTGAAAGGTTTTTTGAATAAAAATAGTTAGGCGGTCGCGGAGGGTGGTGGAGGGCTGTATCCCATAAAGCAAAGCGTGAAGATCGTCAAAATTTTCATGCACTATATATAGCGGCTTTGGGTTTGTCCTGATGTTGTTAGCTTAAAAGTATGGTTACAGCAGTTTTCATATTGGTAGACAACAGTAGGGACGTTGCATGCAACGTCCCTACAAGGTTTTGGTTATGGCGATGTAGTTCATCAATTTAAAAAGCGCTATATGGAAGCTAGGTTTTATAGTCATTTTAATTTAGATTGAGACAAATATTTCTTGCTATAACTAAATTTCAGCAGAAAAAGTTTTCGATTCTTATTTGAAATGACTATAGTTTCGTTAATATCCAACACTGGGACAAAAATACCGAGAGCGCCAAGAGAGCCCATGACTACGTCTTAAATACTGACATAACTTACAAAGTAAAATATCTGGTTTTTGTTGAATTTACTGCGCTCATTAAAAAATCAAAATTATTCTCAATTTTTGTCTTTGGCCATCCTCCATATCGTTTTGGATTCACACCTCCTGTGTTCTGATAATGCCGTAATAAATTACGGACAAAAGTCAAAGGTTCCTTGAAATCTTTGTGCTATTTGACGTTGAGTACCTTCTTGATCAGGACTTACGAAAAGGCACTAACTGTAGTGTAAATATTAAGATAATTATCAAAAATACACTATATATAGCAGTACTGCGTAAGTCCTGTTGATTTTGATAGGCTCTAATCACACAAAGACGTAAATCTGGTGAATATGGTCTGGCCATTTCTGGTAATAGCGATCGCTCTAGATATAATCATTTTAAATAAGAACGAGATATTTTTTAGCCTGAAACACTTTCATAGAAAAAAAAACTTGCCTTAATCTAAAGTTAAACGACTATAACTATTTTCTCTTTAGTCACATTTTACACTTTTGTGGTTCACTCATATGAAAAGTGCTTTAACTAACTCATTATCCAATAAAACTCAAAGATCGAAACAATATAAAAAAGCTAGAGTGAGAGTAGCTAAATTTCATGCCAAGTTAGTAGATTAAAGGACAGATTTTCAACATAAATTATCTACTAAAATAATTCATCAAAACCCAACAGTTGTTGTCAAAGTATGACATATTTATAGAATGCTTAAAAACCGCAAATTATCCAGAGCAATTTCTGATTTGGGTAGGAGACAATTCCGGATACTTTGAGAATAGATTTGTAGGAAAATACAGTAGTAATTTTCGAGTTATTAGTCCCTGGTAACCAACCTCTCAAATTTGATTATCTTGTGGATTTCAAGGTTGGAAATCAGACCTTTCTCGATTGCACATTCAAGAATGATAATAGATTTTTAACTGTACATATATTCAGGAAAGAGTTATGGAAAATATCTACTTTTGGATTTTATTATTCCTAATTGTGCAACACCAAAAAGTTAATTTAATCAGGGCGAGATTTAAACTTCAACATATCTAAGCGAGATAAAGCACCATCAGCAGTTTGTCGTACATATATATCAGCAGATTCATCATTTGCTAATTTCGTTAATACCTTTCTAGAGCGATGGTCACTAATAGAGCTAACAGCATTAAGAATTGCTACTGCCAAGCCTACATTATCAGTCTCATCAAGAACCTCTAGTAAGCTATCTAAAGCAGGCACACCAATAACCCCTAAAGCCATTGCCGAAGCAATATAAACAACAGGATGAGAGTCATTGAGTCCCTTTTTCAAACCCTCAATACCTTCTGAAGGAAAAGGAATATCCCCATAGTTATAAGCTATCTGAGCTAAAGCTTTAGCGCAACTACTTCTAATAGTTGAATTCTCACTGTTGAGCAATGGATCGACTAGAAATGCTACAGTATCTGTCCCAATAGCTCCTAGTGTCTTAACTGCTGCTCGCCGATAGACTGTATCTTCTTCTGCGAGAATTCCCATCAAGCGAGGAATAGTCGTTTCATCACGAGTTTCGACTATTTCCCACATTGCTTGATCGCGCAAGTTAGGGTCAGAATTTTTGAGTTGTTCAAATAAAAAAGATTGTCTCATTTCAGTTATTAATTATATCATGTGGGGATCATCAGTAATAAAAAACTTTCTTCTTTCTAGCCTTTTCTTTCTTTATGTCAGACAGAATAGGAAAAGGAGCTATTTTTTTAGAATTTATGTGATTTTATCAATGATTTAGGATTACTACATAATAATTTTAGCCATTCTTAGAAACCTACAATTATAGTCATTTTAATAAAGAATTGAGACAAGTATTTATTGCTATAACTCGCGTTTGGTGCAGAAAAAGTTTTCCATCTCTTTTTGAAATGACTATATCTTGAAAAATCTATAATTTTTACTGGCTTTGTTGGATGAAGGTGGCGATATAGCTCCCACTAGGCTCCGCCTTTTATGTTGCCCAGGGAAACGCAAACCACTCCCCTGTTGGAAGTAACTAGATTTCAAGCTATATGTAATTTTTAGGTTTACCTATTTGAATCATTCGGTTTAACATTCCATATATGATATGCTACGTACTGTCATTTTTACACTATGGGCATCCGTATTGCAACAAAGCTATTTTCGCTTGTAGTCTGTTTTCTTCCTGCTTCAACCAGGCAAAGTCGGGGTTATCTAATCCATAAGCTTTTACGGTTGAGCTGACCGCCTGAGTTTGATTAAAGCTAGCAAATAAAGTATCTATCACAACTGAAACCGCAATCTAGGCATTGAAATATAACCTCTTTAATGATGCTACATTATTGACATTCTCCCGACGCTGCTCTTTCCCTACTGGAGTAATAAGGGAAAAACTCAAGAATATTTTCAAGAATTATAGTGCTATGCAAATAGGTTAGGGTATTTCCCTATTCCCTTACAACCCAAATTTATGTCCTGACCAAAAGACGTAGTGCTATAATGATCAGACATAAATACTTTGTTGCACTTAAATATAATGCCTAGAATATGCATAGGGAAAAACACTCCCCTACTCATGAAGTATTTAATAATCTAAAATTCTCTGGCCTTTTTTTACTACTTCGTTATCAACACCTTTAGGAAGAGACTTAACCACTACAGAATTTTCTTTTTTTAAATCAAAATTATCTGCTAACAAACTTAATTCATCCTGTAAAACTTCTTTATATATTGTTGGTAAATGCCCAGTCATAGAGTTAGTTTCTATTCCATATCCTAAACTTGTCCATGTACCAGATAATAACTGCAGAACTTGATTTAATTTTCCCATTCTTAACAAACTAGGAATATCTGCCTTCCAATATTTGCGATCGCTTAACCAAGCATATACAACAGCATCCTGATATTTTGGTTCAAAACTATAATATTCCCAAAACATCAACCCATCACGTTGAGGATGATAAAGTTTTGCCTTAGAATACCAAGTATTGCTTAACATTTGATATCGCCCCGCTGCAGTGCTACAATTTCCCTTATTTGGACCAGAAACAATTGTTATACACCAATCTGGATGTTTCCTGAGGTCAGATACCTTTTTACCCGTATAAACAACATGGTAAGGTTGAGAATAATTAGACTCACTAGCTGAAATAGTTCGCATTAAAGCCCGAATATAAGGGTCTCCTCCTTTCATTGCTAGTCGAGGCCATTTTTCTGGATCATCATTAGGATTAAGAATATATAATTTGGTTGATTGTAGTTTATATCCATTAAATTTTCCCTTAAAAATCTGGAAAAAAGATATAAAAGAGAAGATAAGTATAGATATAGGAATTAGGCGTTTCAAGAACATAAAACCCACAAGAGAAGGTTTTCGCTTCTTTCTTCTAATTTTTGGTGTAATAGTACGCATCTAAATTTTCTAGGGTAATTTTATAAAGATTATTGTGAGTGCTTTTTAGAATGAGTTAGATTTTTTTTGTAGCCCCCAATAAAAATGTAGTTTAACTCAAGTAAGCAAAAGTTTCTACCTCATTTTTATAGTCATTTCAAATTATATTGGAAAACTTTTTCTGCATCAAACGCGAGTTATAGCAAGAAATACTTCTTTCAATCCCAATTAGAACAACTATAAAAGGTAAGATATATCTGATTTTTTTTGACAAGAATTACTGTATTGAAATAATTCTCAAATTTGCTATTAAAATTCTCAATCATTTGTCAAATCAGATATAGCAATCCTATTTTATTTGTGGCAAAAATCTTACTGCTTTTTAGGCAACAAGCAACAGACAATAGCCAACAGGTAAAAGTTTCAACTTTTTTATCTACTTTTTGATTTGTCGCAACCTATGGGCGGATTGCTATACTTTCTTAAAAAGAGTTTCAACTTCTGTTGTTAATACCTTCTACCTTAAAGCAGTCTATTTATTTGACGAATCAGATAGGATTGCTATATGTAGCAAATCAATATTAAAGCTAATGTGAAGAGACAGAGATAAATAATTCTGCTAAAGATTTTTCTGTTGCTTCTGCCTGAGTAACAATTTCTACAATTTTATTGCAAGCCGCTGGTTGAAATATGGCCTCCACAGAAACTTGTGCTACTTTAGTGCGAGGAATACTACCATCAAATAAGCGATCGGCAGATTCCATGACAATAGGAAATTGATTATCATCATTTTTGAGACCGCCAGGACGAACAATAGTATAATTGAGACCACTTTTCTTAATATATTCTTCAGCTTGTTTCTTCCAGAATAAAACTAACCAGAACAAATTTAGGGGGTGAAAAAATCGAGATACACAAAGGGAAGAAACTAAAACGAAATGTTCGATACCCTTCTTTTTTGCGGCATCTACTAAATTCTTAGTTCCTAAATAATCAACTTTATATGGACCAGTAAAGTCAAAGTTGGGCCTAGCACCTGTAGCACAGATCACAACTGTGTTATCCCCCATAGCACTGTCAAGACTACTAGGATTAAGGATATCCCCCATTACCAACTCTACTTCTGGAGGCAGAACAACTCTTGCTGTTTCTAAGTTACGAACTAGAGCTTTAACAGGAATATCTCGTCTCACCAACTCTTGTACAATCAGACGACCTGTTTGGCCAGTTGCTCCAGGAATAAATGCTTTCATATTTCAATGTATATAAAGTTCAAGTTATAGATACTAAAAGCCTTTTGCTCAAAGTTTAAAGTCAAATCATATCTATTTTACAGCCCACAAATATAGACAATAAGCTTCCCTACTGTGCCATAACAAAATCAAAATTACCATAAATGTTCTGAAGAAATATTTGTTTTATAGCAGTTTTTATTAACATAGAGCAAAGCAAAAATATTTAAAGTAAAAAGTTTTGTCAAATTGAAGCCAAAACTGCTACAACTTCATGACTCCTAATTTTATAAAGATAGATTAAATACCATGTGGCAATTCTAAAATTATTGAGTATAGTGTATATGTATACACCAAAGCCCTAATCATGCATCAAAAGTTAGCAGCTCATCAAACCTTAGAAATAAACGAAAATTGTATTAGTGATCTTTACTTAAGTAAAATAGAAACAGAAACATCAGAAACTAGTAAAATTACTTGGTTTAAGACTCAATATAGTGACTGTATGGAATTGTATGTAGACACTGAAACAGTAGCAAAGCACTTTGCATCTCACAGGAGTTGGTTTTGTCAATGCGCTCATCCAATGAAAGTTGAGCCTCTCGGAGAAAACGGCTATGATTTGTTAGTTGGAAAATTTGGTTCTTTTGGATACCAGCTAGAAGTTAGAGTAGGTTTGGAGCTAGTGCCACCTGATTCTACAGGAACATATAGAATAAGAGACATTAAAGTGCCAAATTACACAGCTCCTGGATATGAAATTCAATTTCAATCTGAAATGAGGTTAGTAGAGTTACCTACAGATCAATTCTGTAATCAGAAGGAGATTGAAAAATTGAGACTACCACCTGTTATTACTGGGGCAAAATGGAATTTAGATTTGACTGTAGGTGTCAAGTTCCCTGAGTTTATTCAGAAAATGTCCCCTAGTTTGATTGAAAAGACTGGTAATAAGTTATTACAGAAAATAGTACGGCAGGTATCACGGTATTTGAGCTATAAAACTCAAATAGATTTTCATAATACCTATAATTTGCCCTTTCCCAAGCAAAGAAAAAGAAAATAGAGGCTTGGTCTCCAAACCCCTACAGTATCTAATTTAAATAAATATTTATAGAGTGCAATATTCAACGGGAGCAAAGCTAATGGGTAAGTTGTTAACCTTAAATCTGTATTTCATTAATACTTAAAGTGATGAATATTGCAGCCATTATATTGCTGAGAATAAAAACACTAAAACTATTAGTTCGAAGGCTAGTAGTTTAACTTTTAACGGAATCTTGGCTAATATACAAATTATTAACCCAGAATATGTAAGGGATCACCAGTTAAGCTGATGGCTTTTTCAGGTATTATCTAACTAATAATTATAAGAGGCAAAGGTTTAAGTTTGGAGCTTTGAAGTTAACTCTAATCCTAAGTTTAGAAACTCAGAAGTTAATTATTGAAAGTCCTTTAACTTACAACCATTTATCCGGATATAAATTTTAGTTATTGACAGGTCTTGGATGTTCTTTTGTCAAACTTGTTACTAACTTTTTCAAATATACTTGAATTTTTTTAGCTTTTCTATTTTCAAAGTTAACTAATCGTAAGTAGGCAACTCTGAACAGGTTTGCTAATAATTTTTTTAACTTTTCTATTTTCAAAGTTATAGTCATTTTAATAAAGAATTGAGACAACTATTTCTTGCTATAACTCGCGTTTGGTGCAGAAAAAGTTTTCCATCTCTTTTTGAAATGACTATAACTAATCGTAAGTAGGGAACTTTGAACAGGTTTGCCAATAATTTTCTTAACTATTTCTCCTCTACTCTAATCACCACTATTGCTTCTGACAATCTATTATTTAACATCACTTAATCTACAACCATTTATCCGAAGATAAATTTGAGTTATCGGCCTAGGGAAAGTTTTCTCTCATTCAACAAGCCACTAACTTTTTGAACTGTACTTTACTTTTTAGTTTTTTTGATTTTTCAACCTAACTAATTAGCTATGGGCAACTTTAACAAGGTTTTTCAGGGGCTTTCATTAACTATTACTCCTCCTCTTTAGGGTTGGGGTATTCTTAAAATATTTAACTAAGTCATAGCAATCATTTAACTTTCCTTCGGAATGCTGGGCAAACACAACGGAGAGTCTTTCACATATTGCTGATAATCTTTAACATAATTTCTACTCCAGTCACAGCTTGCCAACTGAAAAGGCCTAGCAATGAAACGTTAAGGGCTATATGGCTATACCGCGCCCAGTTTTGGCCTTTTTGCATAAAAGGAGTGAGAGAAGCAGATATAGCGATCGCTCCCATCATACCTAACCCTGCTAGAAGATGGGGACCAAAAAAGAGCTTGCCATTATTAATATAAGTGACTGCCATTCCACCTATTGACCCCACAACCATGAAAGCTAGGAGTATGGAACCAACTTGGTGATGTTTGAATTTAAATTTAGCAAATTCTTTTTTCTTTTCGGTTTTTTTGGCCGTTCTACTGTTGCGAACCTTAATACCGAGATATAAGGCATAAATCGTCAAGGCCAAAAGCACCCACATAACTAAAGGATGGAAAAAATTGAGCCAAGGCTTAACTGATTCTAGAATTGACATATCCATAATTTATCTTCTCTCTGGAATTTGTAAAAAAAATTTATAAAACTTATCATAGCACCCAATTCGTAAAAAAAATTTATAAAACTTATTATAATACTCAGATTATGTTAATTATCCTTAAAATTCTAACTGAATCAAAATTACTCTGGAGGACAAGAATGAATTCTGTCTGACATATTTGTCAGGAGTTTTTCACTATGATGAGAATAGTCTTAGCTGGCGCCATTTTGAACCATAGCTATATTTTTCTATCTAGCATTCCTGGCTTTCACAGTTAAAATAGTCAGGAATTGACCAAAATATAAATTATGGTTATTGGTATGGCTTCGCAAAAAGAAGAAACTGCTTTGGTAAAAGCTGTTAAAAATAGCAATCTTACTCAGGTATCTGTCCTTGTAGCTCGAAATATAAATGCTAATGCTCAAGCTCTAGATGGTACAACGGCTCTAATGGTAGCCGCAGAAAAGGGCTATGCTCAAATAGCCTCTTTACTACTAGACAAAGGGGCTGATGTCAACTATAGGAGAAAAAAGTTTGGTGCTACAGCTTTAATGTTAGCTGCAGGTCATGGGCGAGCTGAAATAGTAGAAGTTTTGCTAAGTAGAGGTGCTAATGTCAATACTAAAAATGATCATGGTGCTTCTCCTCTAATGATCGCCTCTATGAATGGTTATATAGTAGTGGTGAATCAACTAATAGCTGCTGGAGCAGATGTTAATGTGGTGGACAAGGACCATGATACGGCCTTAGGTTTAGCAACAGCTCAAGGTTATCAAGATGTAGTTCAAGTCTTGCTAGATGCTGGGGCCAGGGTAGATGAATCTACTTTATCTCTAGTTGCTCATAGTAATTATGCACAAATGAGAGAAATTTTGCTGAATTATGGTGTGGACGTAAATACTATAAATTTGCAAGGTAAAACATGGTTAATACAAGCAGCAGAAGCAGGTGATTTATCTACTGTAAAGAGACTATTAAAAGCTGGTGCTGATGTTAATATTAGAGATAGAGATGGAGAGACGGCCCTGATTGTATCTGCTGATTTAGGTCATTTAGAGATTGTTAAAGCCTTATTAGAATCAGGGGCAGATGTAAATATTAAAAGTAGAAATGGTGGTACAGCTTTGATGTCTGCTGCTGCTGAGGGAAATGTAGCGATCGCTTCGAGTTTATTAGATGCTAATGTTGATGTTAATGCTGAAGATTCAGAAGGAGAAACAGCACTAAGTTTTGCAATAGTAGAACATCAAACTGAAATAGTAAAACTTTTACTCGACTATCAGGCAAAAATTATTACTCAAAATCAAGCAGGTGATACACCTTTATTCAGTGCAATTTTTCATGGTTATACAGATATTGTATTAATTTTATTGGAAAAAATAGAAAAGCAAAACTTGACATTTTTATTAAATAGTCAATATTTAGGAGAGACAGCTTTAACTTTAGCAATTTGGCATAAACATAGGGAGATTATTGACATTCTACTAGATGTTGGTGCAGATGTAAATATTCCTGCCCAGGGAGGTAGTACTCCCATGATGAAAGCCGCATGCCAAGGTGATATTGAAACATTAAAGGTACTTTTAGAAAGGGAGGCCGATATTAATCTTCGAGATGATAATGAGGCAACAGCTTTAATGTGGGCAGCATATCAAGGTCATGCTGAAGCTGTAGAATTGTTAATTGATTCTGGGGCTAATTTGACCTATAAAAATCGGCGGGATTATACAGCTTTAATGCTAGCAGAATTTAATGGTTATCAATATATTGTTAGGTTACTCAGTAATGCTGGACCTTGAAGAAGGTTGTAGCTTGTAGGTTTTATATCCGACATTCCGCAGATATTCATATATCTTTATGTATATTTACATTTTCAAATAGACTTATACGAAAAACCTTCATTCTAGAACTTAATATCAATAAATTTTATTAATAACTAATTTTTTATGAGAAAATTAGTTACAATTCTTTATGACAGTGAAAATTGATGCCCATAGCTATAAGGTTTTCAGGGAAAGAATTCGGGGCGAGAGATAAATAAAATTTATCAATTTAATGTTAAGAAGTGCGGAATGTGGGTTATATTATTTATCTCTAACTATAGCAATCCTATGGAGTGATCGGGGGCAAAAATCCTACTGCTTTTTAGGGAACAGAGAATAGGCAAGAGTTTTAAAAGT
>JAKQYE010000340.1 GCA_023356605.1 Trichodesmium sp. MAG_R02
TTTTTACTAATAATATCATTTCGATAGTGAGCTTTGTAGTTGAGCCATTACGAGTAAAATTTTATAAAGCTAGTTAGTTAGAAGAAATGTCCATAAAATTAGTAACTATGTGAAATTATGGATTAATTGAAATTGGAGAAGTTAATCATGGGGTATCGCAGGCTAAATTTATCTAGGGTGGGGCGTGCTATTTTAATTGGTATTTCTTTGTCTTTGTTAATGAGTAAAAATGCTTGGTCACAAGAGGCGATCGCTCCCAAGATTCAACCATATATTGACCAGTTAACTGATGATAACCCTAGCAACGATAAAGAAGCAATCCAAAAAATTAGGGAAATAAATGATATTGATGGTTTAATCATAATATTAAATAGGGGTAAATAACAGTCAATTAAGAGATCGTAAAGCTGCTATTAAAGCTTTAGGAGAAATAGGCCCTTCAGCTAAAAAAGCTGTTCAACCTTTGATTAAGGTACTACAAGATGACCAAAAAGATGAAACAAGTCGTTGGTTTGCTGCTAGATCTTTGGGTCAAATTGGTTCAGAAGCTAAAGCTGCTGTTAAACCTTTGATTCAGGAATTAAAAACAAATCAGTATCAGCTAAATGGTATAATACTCTCAGACCAATTTCCTGTCAAAATAGTAGTAGTGGTTTTCGTTCAAAGAGAAAATTATTTATGGAAATTCAAACACCAGAATGGGTTAAACACGCTGTATTCTACCAAATTTTTCCAGACCGTTTTGTTAAAGGTCAAGCACCCACTCAAACCAGAAAAGGAATAGACAAAGGTTGGTATCCCAGCAGTTTAGAACCTTGGGATGAATCTCCTACTCCTCAAGGTTACAAAGGAGGGAACCTCTGGGGCGTTATTGAAAAACTTGACTATCTTCAGACACTTGGTATCACAGCCATTTACTTCACACCAATTTTTCAGTCAACCTGTAACCACCGGTATCATACCCATGACTATTATCGAGTCGATCCAATTTTAGGAGGTAATGAAGCTTTAAGAGTATTAATAGATGCTGCTCACGATCGCAATATTAAAGTCGTTCTTGATGGAGTTTTCAACCACGCTAGTCGGGGTTTTTATTTCTTTAGCGATATCTTAGAAAACGGTCCTTATTCTCCCTGGTTGCATTGGTTCAAAATAGAAGATTGGCCTCTGTCTGCTTACGATGGTAGTTTACCTGCTAATTATGTGGGTTGGTTGGATAACCGTGCTTTACCTGTTTTTAATCATGACAACCCAGAAGTCAAAGAATACATTATGGAAATTGGGGAATATTGGTTAAGATTTGGTATTGATGGTTGGCGGTTGGATGTGCCCTTTGAGGTGAAGACTCCCGGGTTTTGGCAAGAATTTCGCGATCGCGTCAAAGCTATTAACCCAGAAGCATATATTGTGGGCGAAGTCTGGAGTAAATGCGCACAATGGTTGGATGGTACTCAGTTTGATGGAGTGATGAATTACTTATTTACTGGTCCAACTATTGCTTTTACCGCAGGCGCTCGTGTGGATATTGAGCAAGTTGAAGACCGTGACTATGTAGTTTATCCAGCTATATCTGCTGTTGAATACGGTCAAAAAATGCAGCAGCTACTGCAACTTTACCCTTGGGAAATTCAATTAACTCAACTCAATTTATTAGACAGTCATGATACAGCTAGAGTTTTGACTATCGCTCAAGGTGATAAAGCAAGTGTTGAATTAGCTACTCTGTTGTTAATGACTTTTCCCGGAGCACCAAGTATTTATTATGGTGATGAGGTAGGTTTACCAGGGAAGTTAGACCCTGACTGTCGTCGTGGTTTCCCTAGTACTGAAAAATGGGATCATCAAGTTCTGGAATATCATAAACAGTTAATTGCTATTAGACATGAATATTTGGCTTTGCGCACTGGTAATTATGAAGTGTTGTTTGCCGAGAGAAATGTTTATATATTTGCTCGTATTTTAGGGGAGGAGGAAATTATGGTAGCTGTTAACATTGGTATAGAAGCAGCAAAAGTAAATGTTATTGTTAATAAGCTTAAATCTCAACCTGATAAAGTTGTCTATGGTAGTTGTAAAATTTCTTGGAAACGAGAAAATGAAGCTAGTAAACTAGAGTTAAATTTGCCTGAAAGAAAAGCTTGTATTTTAGTTAAATATTAATTGGCATTCTACTTGCGAAAATAGTAGATAGAGATGAACAATACAAAGGTTGGGAGCCAGTTTTTCCCACTTTGTACCTGTAATAAAAGGTTGAGCTATACTATAGCAATCCGCCCATAGGTCGCAACAGATATAACAATATAGTCATTTTGATTTAGATTGAGACAAGTATTTTTTCCTATAACTCGCGTTTCAGCAGGAAAAGTTTTCCATTCTTATTTGAAATGACTATAGCAATCCTATTTTATTCGTGGCAAAAATCCCACTGCTTTTTAGGGAACAGGGAACAGGGAATAGAGAATAGGTAAGAGTTTTTTAATGGTAGATATAGTAATAATTTGAGATAATAAATTGAATAATAATTCAACTTAAAAAAGGAATGGGATTTTGAGGTTGGGAGGTAGCGATCGCCAATTCACTCTTATCCACCATCTGGGTTGATTATTTATTCACTTAAAAAGTTTTGGGAATAGTTAAAAATATGAGAAAAAAGGGTTAGTAATGACAAACAAAAATCAATAAAAGTGAATATGTTAGGCTTTTATCAAGACCATATTATAGCAGTTTTCATGTCCGTAGACCACAGTAGGGAAGTTCCTAGAAACGTCCCTACAGGGTTTTGGTTATGGCGATGTAGTTCATCAATTTGAAAAGCGCTGTAAGCAAAGATTGAGTCCATCTCAAGTAGTAACATTACAAATATTATTATACTTAATATCGCTACATAAAACTGTACAAATATTAAAATTTAGCAGTCATTTTTCCCTGCCAATAAAATTAGAAAGTAAGGGAAAACATATACAAAGTTTTTTAAATTTAGAGGTAAAAAATATTGTAAACTCTCAGAATTAAAAGTAAATATCGGTGAAACTAAAATGTTATTGAACCAAAAAACAACCAAAATCTTGAACGTAAAAATATATAATTTACTCAATTATAAAAAACAGAAATATCGTCAAAAATATGTTTGATAGAAATGGTATATTCTCACCAATTTATCATCTCCTGAAAAGATCAAAAATATATATATAGCAATCCTATGAGTGTTCGTGGCAAAAATCTTACTGCTTTTTAGGAGACAAGAAACAGGAAACAGAGAATAGGTAAGAGGTTCAAAAGTTTTATTTACTTTTTTATTTGTCGCAACCTATTTAGTATTAGTATATATCAAGAACTAATGAAAAAAGAATAAAAGAAAGAAGACACAGTAGTTTTTTTGTAGGATTATCTAGTATTTGTTGTGCAATAAATGATAATGTTATCTAGGAATTAGTAGAAAATTTAATGAGCCAAAATCGTCATAAATTACTATACTATCGAAGGGGACTCAAAGGGATGAATACAGTGGTTAATTAGACTGTAATTTTTGATTAACAATAAATTAATTCATGTGAGGAGTTTAATAATATTATATTATAATACAGCTTGAATAATTATTCAACTCAGATGGTGGATAAGAGTGAATTGGCGATCGCTATCTCCCAAACTCAAAATCCCATTCCTTTTTAAATTGAATTATTATTCAACTTATTGTCTCAAATGATTACTATATCTACCATTAAGCTTACAAGTCAGCCCGTGAGATTCGGCGTACCTGCGTAAGTCCTGATCTAGTCAAGCGCCAGAATGACTTTGCCTATTTTTGAAGACATCTACTGGTTAAAAACTAGAGCGAAGACTCAAAAATAAATTTTATCTTCAGACAAAAACAAGATACTACTTACATTCCGCACGTCAAAATATAGTATATCAGACATGCTATTGAAAGCATTGCCTGACAATAACTATGAAGTTTGCAAGTAAAAATACATATTACAGAAACTATTGATAGTTATTAGCAATAACAGAGGATGTAATCCACCTTATTCCTTAAAAATACCCTTGTAGTATACTTGAAGTGCGGGATGTGGGATACTAACTGAAGTAGGACTTACGCAGTATCGCTATATATGGTGTGTTTTTGATAAATATTTCATATATTTGCAGTACAATTAGTGCCTTTGCGTAAGTCTTGTGAAGTTTAAAAGTCACTTTGGTTCAAAAATGAAAGCATTCTTTCTATGTATGGCTTGTTAATAGAGCTAAAGGTAATTTCACAACCGAATAACCCATTCTGAGTATTGCGATCGTCAAAGACTTGTGAAAATATGTTGAACTGTTTTTCTGTCAATTTTTCCATTTGAAACTTCAACTCAAAATAGTAACTATGAAACGCATTTTCGGTATGATTCGATAAGGCTATCTCCCAATCATTTAATGGAACTTTTTTCACAGAGGAGTCCAAAGAGCAAATCGAATCATATAAATTTTGAAAAGCTATGGGTTTGGGATTGATTAAATGAAATGCTTTACCAAAAGATGTCTCTTGCTGAGACAAATAAACAATTGCTTGACTTATTTCATTTACAGGAACCCAGTTGTCTACTGATTCACCTTCTAAATTTTCTAAAATTGGCACCATTCCTAATTGCATACAACCTTTAATAGAGCGACAAACCCTATCGTTAATATTGCAGGCTCCAGTATTAGTATCTGCTGTTATCATTGGTAGACGATATATACATGTAGGAATCCCTTGATCCCTTGCTGCCATTACTAACTTTTCCGCTACCCATTTACTTTGTATGTAACCACCCTGCAGATTAGGAGTTTCAGTTAAGGGTTGGGATTCAAGAATGGTTGTACTTTCGGAATTACTAGAGAATGATACAACTCCAAGAGTAGATATAAAATGCACGGGTTTGACATAAGTTTTACTAGCTAATCTTAAAACTTCTTGAGTTCCTAAAACATTAGTTGCTTTGAGCATAGTGTAGGGATAAAAATGATTAACCCAAGCTCCACTATGATAAATAACATCAATCTGGTTGGCAAAGAAGTTAAACTTTTCTGTTGGTAGCCCGAAAAATTTACTAGATAAATCCCCTACTACAGGGATAATTCTGGAGTTAAATTTCTCATCCCAAAGCCGATAAAATTCTAGTTTATTTTTGAGTTTCTGTTTAGCTAAATTAGTATCATTAGCCCGAATTAGGCAGTATATATTTGCTGAGGTTTTTTGCAGTAACTCATCAAGCAAATAAGCTCCAACGAAACCTGTTACCCCTGTTAATAAAATGTTGCGAGGTTCAACAATATTCTGATTAATTGTAGTCTTAGGAATAATGGTCTGGTCTAAAATTGCTTCGGCATTAAAATCAATTTCTTCTTCTTGATAATCTCCTGTTTCAAGCATTTTCTTAATTTTAACTGTGGTTAAGCCTGCCACTGTGGGGGTTTCAAACAGGGCTTTTAAGGGCAACTCCACATTCAAGTCCCTACGAATACGAGAGACCAATTGGGTGGCTAATAAGGAATGACCTCCCAAGTCAA
>JAKQYE010000341.1 GCA_023356605.1 Trichodesmium sp. MAG_R02
GATCTGGATTAATTGCATTTTATTAGTGGGATAGGTTCCATAAAAGTATCTAATTCTTTCATATTTGTCTCCACTAACTTCTATATTATTTTCTCACATCTCATTCCTGATTGCTATATATCGCCATAAACAAAGCCTTGTAGGGACGTTATATGCAAGCTCCCTACTGTGGTCTACCGAAAACAGATAAATTTTTATTACTGATTATCCAGGCATTATATTAATTACAAATATCACTACATATACAGGATTACCCAAAAGTTTTACCATTAATAGACCTCTCCAAAAATACCAATTTTGGAAGGGGAGAATAAGGACTTCACAACCTTTTCTGGAGAAGTCTAATATTTCTATATCATAACTTCAGAATATGCTGTAAGTTAATTATTGATAGCTTAATCCTCACGTCCTATTATTAGCAAATAATGAGTAAATATGAGCAAAACAAAAGATAGAAAAATGCCTATTTCCGTAATGAATATGCCTTGGGTAGATTCACCTTTTTTTGAACGAACTTTCAGCCAGTTAAACTTAGATAATGAGACTATAAAACTTGTTAAACAATTTGCAGAACAAGGATATGTAATTATAGATGACTTAGGCATAGAAAATATTACAGAAATTATAGACAGCATAGTTAAAGATTTAACTCCCATCTATGGAGAAAAAGGGAAAATAAAATCAGCTTGGATTTATCACGATAGAATTCAAGATGCTTGGACATTTCATCAAGATGTTAAGAAAATTGCCTCCGCTCCCCAAATTATTAACCTATTAAAAATACTTTATCAGCGAGAACCAATCCCTTTTCAAACCCTAAACTTTAGGTGTGGTACTGAACAATCTACTCATAGTGACAGTATACATTTTAGTTCGGTTCCAGCTAGATTTATGTGTGGAGTTTGGGTGGCTTTGGAAGATATAGATGCTAATAACGGTCCACTGCATTATTATCCTGGGAGTCATAAATTACCAATTTTTGAGTTAAATGATTTAGGAATTACAGGCAGTTATCAGAATAAACCTTATGATATTTATCCTGTATATGAAGAGTTTTTACAGTCATTAATTGAAGATAATGGTTTAAAAAAAGTAGAACTTTATGTTAAGAAAGGTCAAGCTTTAATTTGGGCAGCAAATTTACTTCATGGAGGCAGTAAAGTTTTAGATAAAAATAGAACTAGATATAGTCAGGTGACACATTATTATTTTTCTGACTGTATGTATTATATTCCTTTGTTATCTGACCCATTTATATCTAGAATTCATTTCAAAGAAGTTAGGAATATTATTACAGAAGAAGTAGTTAATCATATTTATAATGGGGACAAAATAAAAATTAATCCAGAAGAATATGAGATAGAAAGATTAAAATATCAACTCTTACAATTTGAGGAGGAATTAGTAAAATTGCGACCTATAGCAATGGAATCTCAGGGTGAACTTAATGTTTTAAAGCCTCAGCTTAAAGCTGTTGAGTCAGAATTAGAAAAATTACGAAGTAAGCTATATAATTCTCAAATAGAATTGGAGTTATTAAAATCTCAAAACCTGGTATTTGAGGCAGAATTAAAAAGATTAAGAACAAATTTTTATCAAAATACCTAAATCACAATTATAATGACCGATTTTTCCTGTTTCATGGTAAGCATTCAGCTATCAGCTAGAAGGAGGAATAAGAAGAATTAAACTTACATTCCGCACGTCAAAATGTAGTATACTAGACATGCTATTGAAAGCCTTACCTGACAAAAACTATGAAGTTTATAAGTAAAAATACATATTACATAAACTATTAATAGTTATTAGCAATAACAGAGGCTGTAATCCACCTTCTTCCTTAAAAACACCCTTGTAGTATACTTGAAGTGCGGAATGTGGGATTAAAAGTCCGACACGAAAAAGATGATAACCATCAGATTAAATCCGGATAATTAGTAGTAAAAAAAATTCTTATTCTCTCCTAATTTCTTTATGGGCAAAAATTAATTTTCCCATAATTATTCCTAATTTATTTATATCTATTCAACCGGATATAATATTACTTAGTAATTTATTACTTTCATGCATCTTTCTGGGCAGCTAGACCGTTCTAGAAGCGCTCGATCTGACTGTGGCATTGCCGAATGCTTAGGTTTTATGAAATAAAAAGAAGTTATTTGTTGACAGATATACCCCTGAAGATCACGGAGTTTATCTAATAAAGTTTTGCCAATAAGGAATGGAAGCATTAGATGAGATTTTCAAATTACAGAACCGTAAAAAAAATTCTTACGGCACTTTTGAGATAGATCAACTACATCATCATAAGCAAAACCAAATAAGGACACCTAATGTGGTCTACTAAAATGAAAACAGCCGGATATAATATAACTTCTAAATATCAAAAAAATAAGCACTACTATGGGAAAAATCACGAGGTTTTAAGTAACCTAAATTCACCATTTTTAGTATAACTTTTTCTTTACTTTCTGCGACTGTTTCCAAGTCAGTACGACATTCAACATCAGGATTAAGTGGTACTTCATAAGGTAAGTCAATACCAGTAAATTCTTGAATTTCTTTTGCTCTAGCAAGTTGATAAAGTCCTTTTGTATCCCGTGCCTCACAAATTTCTAGAGGTGCATTAACGTATACTTCAATAAAGTTACCAATACGTTTTTTAACCTCAGAACGAACTTGATTATAAGGAGAAATAGCAGACACTAAAACAATCACATGATTACGAGTTAAAAGATGGGCTAAAAAGCTAATTCTGCGTATATTTTCGTCTCGGTCAGCTTTATTAAAACCCAAACTTTTACCAATGTTTTGACGTACAACGGTACTATCAAGAATTTCTACTGTGTAATCGAGCGATCGCAATTCTTCTGCTACAGCGAGACTTAGAGTAGTTTTGCCAGCAGAGCTTAAACCAGTAAACCATACTGTTACACCAGTTTGATTCTTATTTTCCATTCACACTTATCCTCTGAAAAACGAAGTTTAAATCCTGATCAAAAAAAGATTTAAAATTATTAGGACTTAGGCAGACAAAGGGTTTATCAACAATATTTACCCTAGAGCAAAAAACAATAATTAGAGCAATAAATCTAGTTTTTTGTTTGGGTGCTTAAGTCCTGGTTCTATTAGACCTTTCCCATAGAAAATGATTCTGGAAGGGTAGTATAAAGGTTTGAGAACCCTTCTTGAGAGGTCTATTTAATCTGTTGACTTAAAATGTTAACTATGATAATGTTAACACTTAGTAGGTAAAAATTAAAATTTAATTTTCTAAGATGTAAGTACTAAATCAGTGATTAAAGTAATTGTCAACTCCAAAGATTATCTAAATCTTCCAGTAAAAGTTTGAGAGAAAATAGGACTTACGCAGTACCGCTATATATGGTGTCAAAAATTATCATTTCCAAGATATTGCCACTATACATAGTGCCGTTGTGTAAGTCCTGATAAAAATTTAATCTTTAATCTGCCCTCTTCCCTGTTCTCTAGTAGTTTTGTAAGAAATATAATCAACAGGACTTACGCAAATTCATCTAGGTCCAACCAATGTACGGGCTTTCTGACATTCGCCCTCACACTCAGAAAGTTCCCGGGGGTAAGTCCTGATGAAATCTCCACTTCAAAAGTTATTCATAATCAATGGAAAATATCAAACATCTTCGCACTTGGTTGCGCATATCTCGTCAACCTCAGTACCGTTGGCTTTGGTTTGTAGCTGCAGCACTAATTTATTTTGGTATTCTTCTGTTTCCAATGACGGGAGTAGAAAAAGAAGCAAAAGGAGCTTTAGCGGTATTTGGAGTCGCAGCTTTCCTCTGGGCAACTAATACTCTACCAGTAGCAGTCACAGGCTTAATGGTACTATTTTTAATTCCTCTAAGTGGCAGTATGTCTCCTACGGAAACATACGCCTATTTCGGGAATAAAGCAGTATTCTTTGTATTAGGAGCATTTATTCTAGCTAGCCCTATTCAACGTTCGGGACTTAGCAGTCGTCTGGCTCTAACAGTAGTTTCCCGTTTTGGTAATAGCCAAAATACTTTAATTGGCTCTATCTTAATTCTTTCAGCCTTGATGTCTTTTGTGATTAGTTCCTATGCAGTCACGGCCATGTTATTCCCAGTGGTCATAGAAGTTGTTCAAGCAGCAGGTGCCAAGCCTGGTGGACGTTTTGGCCTAGCAGCATTTTTAGCTTTGGGATGGGGTTGCAGTATTGGTGGTATTGCTACTTTACTGGGGGGTGCAAGAGCACCTCTAGCATTAGGAGTACTTCGTAGCACAACAAAAGGAGAATATGATATTACTTTTGTTGAGTGGTTTCTTTTGTCTATTCCCTTAGTTGTGCTGATGTTAATAGTGGCTTATCTTGTGCTATTACAAATAGGTAAAGGTATAGTAGTTTCTTTATCTACTGCCCGAAAATTTCTTGAGGTTAGATCGAAAAGTCTTGGGGCAATTTCACCCAGAGAAATTGGTACATTGGTATTAGTAACCGGAATAGTTTTGTTATGGATTTTTAGAGGAAAAGCTTGGGGACTAGATACAATAGCTTTCTTTGGAGTTATCTGTAGCTTCATTTGTGGTTTGGCAAGTTGGCAAGAAGTAGAAGAGGATGTTAACTGGGGTATTTTTTTGATGTATGGTAGTGCTATTGCTCTAAGTGCAGTTTTAAGAGATACGGGGGCAGCACAAGCATTGGCAGAAATTTTGTTGGGGTCATGGATTAATTCTGGTTTTGTTTGTTTTGTGGCAATGGTTTTGATTATTACTTTTTTGACAGAGGGAATGAGTAATGCTGCTGCAGTAGCTGTTTTGATGCCAGTGGGACTTGCTTTGGCCGCTAAATATGGTATAGACCTAAGGGCAATGACTTTGGGTATTACTTTGCCATCGGGTTTAGCTTTTCTGTTACCAGTCAGTACCCCGGTAATGGCTATTATTATGGGTAGTGGTTATGTGTCGCCTTCTGAAGCTTTTAAGCGCGGCTTGTTGCTAAAATTAGTGGGGACTTTGATCTTCTTGGCAATGGCGAAATTTTATTGGCCTTTATTTGGGTTGGGAGTGTAAGATATGAGTATCTGGTTAGTGATTGCAAATCCTTACGCTTATGATCAAGCAATGTGGAAAGCAGTTTCAGAAACACAAGAACATCAAGGTAAATTGAGGGTTGTATTTTTTATTAATAATAACTCAATTCATGGTGTAATTGGTGAATTGGGGCAGAGTGGTTGGTTGGGCTCTAATCCTTTGTATAAACTACAAAAGTCTATGTTGGAAGGTTATCGTGCTTTGGCTGGTGATGTTTTGAAACGGGTGAAGCGTAAAGCAAAAGAAAAGGATGTAGAATTAGAATCTCAGGAAATAATAGAAAGACCATTAATAGAGGAATTTCTGTTTGAGCTTGTGGAAGAAGGTGCAACAAAAATTGTGATTGCTGGTCCGCAGTTACTTACTGGCAAAATGGGAGAATTACCAAATATAGCAGAGTGTATTGAGGAAGATTAGACCTTAGGAGTTATATTAT
>JAKQYE010000342.1 GCA_023356605.1 Trichodesmium sp. MAG_R02
ATAGACTTCCAGTCCGCTTCGCGATCGCGACTATACAGATCTGGATTAATTGCATTTTATTAGTGGGATAGGTTCCATAAAAGTATCTAATTCTTTCATATTTGTCTCCACTAACTTCTATTAGGACTTACGCAAAGGCACTATGTATAGTGGCAATATCTTGAAAATGATAATTTTTGCACCATATATAGCGGTACTGCGTAAGTCCTGTTATATATTATTTTCTCACATCTCATTCCTGATTGCTATATATTATTTTCTCACATCTCATTCCTGATTGCTATATATGGCCAGAGAATGGGAATTGAAGCAATGTTTAAAGACTATAAAACTGGTGGTGACAATTCTTGTATCAGCTAAGGCTAATGAAACGAGATTGAATAATTTAATTTTATTAATAGCTATTTCATACACAATTAGTTCATTTCAAGTCCAAAAAATTAAAAATAAAGGGGTTCAAGAATATATATCAAGAACTATAGTTATTCCGAATAAGAGTGGGATACTTTTTCAGCTAAAACCCTTTAACAGCAAAAATATTTTGTCTCAATCTAAATCAGAATGACTATAATGGAAAAGGTAGAAAAGAAAGAAGACACAGTAGTCTTTTTGTAAGATTATCTATGATTTATTGGGCAATAAATGATGATTTCCATTAGGGAATTAGTAGAAAATTTAATCAGCAAAAATCGTCATAAATTACTATATTATAAAAGGGGACTCAAAGGGATGAATGCAGTGGTTAATTAGACTGTAATTTTTGATTAACAATAAATTAATTCATGTGAGGAGTTTAATAATGCCATATTATAATACAGCTTGAATAATTATTCAACACGGTTAGGGGACGTAGTGCGATCGCTCTGACACCCCAGCATTTCGTATTGAGCGTTTTCTTTTTGTTGAAATATTCTTCAGTCCCCGAAGGTAAAAACATTCTACATATAGCTTTCAACTAGCTTGTCACCCCGTGAGCTATAGAACACAAAAAATCAGTGGCATGAGTATTTTTGGCAAACCAGAGATTTCTGTTGGCAGCAGAACATACAGGAGGAACTACACTCCTGTTGATAGGATCAATTAATTTTCTTAGCTCTTCAAGTAGTGCGATCGCGAAGCGGACTGGAAGTCTATCGCTTATAATTATTGGTTCCCAGATAATATTTTTGATGACTTGAGGGTAAAAACTCTAAAATCAAGCTCCTTTCTTCTGTGAGATTTACCACTTTTGGCGATTGATTAATTCTCAAAAAATGTACGACTTGAAACCATTGAAATATCCATCTCAATGTCGGAGTATTTGTTAGCTTTTCTAACTGAATAGAAAATATACAGGACTTACGTAAAGGCACTACTTGTAATGTAAATATCTGAATTTATTGTCAAAAATGCATTATATAGTCATTCTTGTTAAGATTGAGACCTGGTCTTCCTGGCTTTAAAGGGTTTTAGCTGAAAAAGTGCCCCATTCTTATTTGGAATGACTATATATGGCGGCACTGCGTAAGTCATGATATAATAATATTGAAACTGCTGAAAACGATCAAGAGAGACCAATATTAATTACAAAGAAATATTCACGTGACCATCGGCCAGATTTCAAACAATGTGTATTAGATTTGATATTTTTGTAGTGATAGTGGAATACCATTGTTTATGAGGACTGGTGATGGGAATGAATCAGATAAAGCAGTCCGCAGCTTCTATTTTAAGTGATGTAAAAAAAACAAATAAAATTAGATAGTATTATGGTCTGTGATAGTGCCTTATTAAGCCTAGAAAACATCCAATTAATCTCAAATTTAAAATGGATAACTCGAGTCCCAATGACTTTAAAAAAGACCAAGGAAATAATTGGATCTTACCTGGAAAAAGTAAAATTTTCCCCGGAAACAGACCCAGAAATTCAAGAAACAACTAGGGATTTTAAAAAAAAAGGATATAAATGGTTAGAGCAAAAAGTTACTTATGCTGGAATTAAACAAAGATGGTTAATTGTTGAAAGTGCAGAGCGCAAACAAAGTGACATCCAGAAATTAAACTTAAAAATTGAACAAGAAAAAAAGACTGCATTAAAGTTAAGAAAAAAATTATAAACTACTGGATTTGATACAGTTACTCAAGCTCAAAATCACTTAAAATCAATCAACAAAAAAACTGAAATTATGGGACGAGCGAATCTTTAGAAATCAAGTCAAAAATTTTTAATAAACAGTCTATATTCTATCATCATAAAATATAAATTAAACCAAGAGTCTCAGAAATAGAAAGAAGAACTGTCGCAGCAGGCCGATTTATTTTAGCTACAAATATTGAGTCGTCTTCAGAAATTCATTGCTCAGAAATACTCTGGAATTATAAAAACCAACAAAGTTATGAACGTGGTTTGCTGATTAATAATTGAGCCACAATTCTTTGCCGATAGTTTTTTTGTCAAAAAACCAGAAAGAGTAGAAACAATAAAGTCCGACACGAAAAAGATGATCAGCTCAACTTAGTAATTTATTACTTTCATGCATCTTTTTACTCAGCATGACCAATGGAATTGCGCTTGAGCTGACTGCTAAAGTGCTGAACTTACAATAAACCTTAAAACAAAAAAATCTGAAAAAGAACTCACCAAGCAATTTATCAACTAATTATCAACATTTTGAATATTTTACATATAATTAAACTCACCTACGTAGGTGGACATAAATAAAGGTTAAAATAAAAAATATGAAAGAGTACCTAGAAGTAACTCCTCCTCCAATAGTTTTCACTATTTTTAATTTTTATTACTATAATTTTTACTTTTAAGGGGTAGTTAGTCACTCATTTATTTTCAACTACCATTAAATGTTATAATATGTTTTTTGCTAAAAGCTATGAGCTTTCTGAATTTTATACGTCACTTTAATTCTGGCACATTGCGGGAAGTTTTAAACCGCGAAAATAGGCTGGGATTTTTAGATTTATTAACTCCAATTGCTAAAGGTAAGTATAGAGTTTTATTGGCAATACTGAAAGCAATAATTAAATATATACGAAGAGGAATAATTCGCTTTTTTAATTTCATCCTCTACCTTAATTTCTCAACTATTAAGGAAGTATTTAATTGTGCAGCTAAAAAGAGATTATCAGGTTTATCTGCAGAGATAGCCTATAATGCTATGCTAGCTTTATTTCCTGCATTATTAACAATCATTGCGGCAATTGGACTATTTGAATCTTTGAGTTTAACCCTATTTCAAATGGGAAGTTTACTAATAGATATAGTACCCAATCAAGTACGGTTTTTAATTAGCAGCGCTGTCTATGAAATTCAAAGCTCTCCCAACAAAGAAATATTTTCTTTCAGTTTTATTGTATCGATCTGGCTATTTTCTAGTGTACTTAGTTCTGCAATGGCAGCACTTGATGAAATCAATCAAGTTCCTCGTGATAAAAAAAGACCTTTTTGGAAAGCAAAATTAGTTTCTTTAGGACTGACTATTGGCACTCTAATACTATTAATTATTGCCTCTGGATTAGTATTAGCTAGTGACTTAATTGTATACATAATTTCTCGACAAAGTTGCTTACTAGAAATTTTGCCTAACTGTCCGCCTGATCAGGTTGCTAGTTGTTTATTTCAAAAACCTGTTAATGATTGTGTTTTCAAGTCACAATTATTAGACACTTGGAGTAAATTAAGATGGCCAATTACTCTAGGAATAGTATCAATAGCTTTTGCTTTTGTTTATCGTTTTGGTCCGAGTTGTAAAAGGAAAAATACACCTATAATCCCTGGTGCAATTATTGCAGCATTAATGTGGGCAGAAGCTTCTAATTTATTTCGTTTATATGTTTTTCATTTTGGCAACTATAACCGAATTTATGGAACTATTGGTACTTTTATTATTTTGTTGTTGTGGTTATATATTAGTTCATTTGTAGTGTTAATTGGAGCACAATTAAATGTCACAGTAGGAGAAGTAATGGCAAAAGACCGCACTGTTATAAAGAAAGACAAATAGTATGGGGAAATATCTTAAAAAAGTTGTAGTTAGCGTGGTCTTTGTAAGAGACTAATAACGCCAGTTACTATGGATATAAAAATTAGAAACAAAAGCACTCCTCCTGGTAAAAATGAGAGAATTTTCCACCCTCTTAGGAGCCATACTAATACAGTTAAAATGGTTATAAGACCACAAACATAGGAGAATTGGGGAATGAGAAAGTTGTAATTTTTGCTCATTGATTTTATCTAATATGGATATATAGTGTTTTTATTTGGGATGTGAAAACCAAGTGCTATTAAAAAGGGAATAGGTTTGAGAGTATTCTTACAATAGTAAAGAAGGAAAAAGCATTAAATAGTGGCAAACACCAGGATATAAATTATTAGCGCTCAGGGGTTTTTTCTGAGAATTAGAAAAAACCTGAATATATAGCAATCCACCCATGGGTTATGGCAAAATTATATACTGAAAAAGTTTTGGGAAATCCCAGGTTTGACCATCTGCGAAAAACTTAAATAGCCACTTAACTACTTTCAAATAACTGCCAAAATGAACAGTTTGTCTAATAAAATTTTTACCTTATATTGCTTCTATAAAGACTTCTGTAATCTGATAATCCAAGATAATCTTGTGCCCTCAAGCACTTAATTTTTTTATCCTTTTTGACCGCCTTTAAATAACCAAGTTTTCCAAGATAGCTGAAACCTTAAACTTTCTACGGCAAGAAAAGTGCACTGTTTTTTTCCACTCACTAATAAAACTATAAGAAACACTTAATAATTCTTTGACTTCATGGTAAGATTTTCCTCGTAAAATCATTTTTACTGCCCAGACTATTTTAATTTATTTGGACTATGGATGTTTGATTGATAAAATCATCTAGTTTGTCTATAAATATTCATTTTTTGTCTTTTTATTAGATATATTATTCTTATTATTATAGTCATTTAATTTAAGAATAAAACACTTTTTAGGCTGAAATTATCTCAGAGCAACAGACACTTATCTTAATCTAAAGAGAAACAAGTATATATCTGTTGCAACCAATATGGGATTGCTATATATCTACATCTCATTTAAAACACTATAGATTTTACTGTCAAAAATATTGTCACTATTTTAGCTAAAGTAACTTAGTACCTATATAGCCAATGATTATTTTTCCCGGTCCTAACTCTTCAGAAAAATAAAGTCGCCAAGCACCAGGAGTCATCCGTGGATGTCAACTAAAAAGACGTTCTTTAGTATCCGGACATTTAATAGTTAGTTCTTGTCTAAACTGTTGAATTCTTGAGTCACTTTCTGGGGTTGTTTTGCTTGGTAAAAGACTTGGATTAAACCCACATTCCGCACTTCCCGCATGTAGTACAGAAAGATACATAAATTATCATTACTATTTTGAGTCAACAAATTAAACAAATTAATTCTATAGAACAGAAAAAATTAGTGGCATGAATATTTTGGGCAAACGGGATTTCTTTTGGCAGCAGAACATACAGGAGGAACTATACTCCTGTTGTTCGCATAAATTATTTTTTT
>JAKQYE010000343.1 GCA_023356605.1 Trichodesmium sp. MAG_R02
TAGGTTTCAAGCCTTTCTAAGTATTGGCTTGCAATTCGTTCAATTTTTCCCTAATAGTTTCTACTCGTTCCCGGTTAACACCTAAATCTGATTCTCCCAGACGGGAAGCAGAACGCACTTGAATAGCATTAGCTTCTTGATCGATTAAAAATTCCACATCATCCACATAACCCATAATTTTACTGGTAAACTCAGCATACAAATAATCCTCTTCTTCCTTAATAATATTAGTCCGAGGCATTGATTCAATTATTTGTTTGAGGTTAGCGATCGCCATTTCTGGTTCAGAGCCATAACTCATAGAGGCAATACTATGTTCTATATCCTGACTATAACTACTGACACAATTTGGACTACTGGGACAAGGTGCAAGTCGTCCAGAATATACACCGAGATTATCAGGTCTGGTACCTGCAAATAAAGTCAGTTTACCAGAAGTGGCAATATTTATTCCGACAACAATGGCAACTACTAGTAATAACAGGATAGTAATATTAAACATTTTCTGAAGTAGGTTAGAAGACTTTTTTTCTGTTGTTTCCATAGTCTATCAGAGGAATAATTTTATCTAGCTTACCACATATTATTCTATCCTAAATAATAGGAATTATTGTATATCTAAAGTCCAAAATTTTATGACTGACGAAAACCAAGCAATTTTAGCAGCAAATCAAGCATTTTATCGAGCTTTCGAGAAACGGGACATCAAAGCTTTGAATGACATTTTGTCCAAAGGTATCGGCACGGTTTGTATCCATCCAGGTCGTTCTGCAATTCGTGGTTTTGATAAGATTCATAATTCCTGGGATTTAATCTTTAAAAATACGAATTATATTGAAATTGATCTTGATATTATTACCACAGAAATTCATGGAGATATTGGTTATGTTATTTTGGTAGAAAATGTCATGCAAGTTAGTGGAGGTAGAACAATCAAGGCCCAGTCTATGGCAACGAATATTTTTGAGCGAATGGGTGGAAATTGGTATTTGATTCATCATCACGGTAGTCCCTTGATTAACTAATTTAATTTCTGTAGGAGTAATAAGGTGATCGGGCTCAGGAGGTGATGGTTAGAGAGGGTTTTAAAATAGTACCTTTTGATCACTGGATTTGGTATAATAGTAACTATCACAGGACTTACTCAAATACACTATATATAGCGCATGACAACTTTGACGAAATTCAAGCTTTTTCTCATGGGTTAGCGGAGCTTTGCGGAACGCAATCGCCTAACTATTTTTATTCAAAAAACCAATAGTAATTCAAGTCAAATAACCTTCATTTTAATTGAAGGATGTTTCAATATTAACTATTCCTATTCCACGAACTTCACAGCTAATAGAACGCAAATAACTTTATGTTCATTACTACTATATTGTAGTCGTGTAAGCGCCTCTTTCAGAGGAGCTACGCTATCAATATGTGTGCCCTAACTTATTATTAATTACTGTGTCATCGAAAATTAAATAAGCTGCTGTATCTGAAATTAATTCTTCTTTTTCATGTGGGTCGCAAACATTTCGCCATAAATCTTGTGAATTTAAAGACTAATATCTTAAATAACGGTTTATTGTATTATGACTAATATTTTCGTTCTGGGGAGTGCTACGTAGTGTTATTGTAAAGTTTGTGTGAGATTTAAGTAAATATTGACGAGTTACAACAAAATTAAAATACATGTTTTTTTAAACTAATATAATCATGTCATTATTGTCTAATAATTAAAGATTTTTAGCAAATTAATTTAACCAATTTGTAACCTTATTTTAATAGATATTAAAAGTAATATTTATCCAAAAAAAAACTAATTATAGTATTGATAATTCAAGATAACAGTACGCTATATATGGCGTACCTGCGTAAGTCCTAATTAGTTAGTAATTTAAAGATGGCTACAGCATTTTTCAGGTTGGGAACATAAAAAAAAAAGGATCACCCGCTCTGGGAGGTTAAATTTCCCTACTTTGTTGTCTACTAATCATGAAAACTGTTCTCAGGCTCTCAAAACAGCATTTTTCAAAGTTGATACTGCTGAAACACATCTCTGGCAGCACGATGCAATAATGAATGAGTATAAACTAGTGAATTTATATCTTTTGTATATCCCCCACCAATGACGCAAGCGACAGGATAACCTAATCCCACACAGGTACTTAATACTTGCATCTCCCGCCGGAATATTCCTGTATTTGTCAAAGCTAATTTTCCCAAAGCATCATGGATGTGAGTATCAACTCCCCCATCATACAATACCAAATCTGGCTTGACTTGTGAGAGCAAATCTGGTAGATATTCTGCTAATGTCTGGAGATAGCACTCGTCATCCATTCCCACTGGCAAAGGTACATCTAAATCACTTATTTGTTTTCTACTGGGAAAATTGACACTACAGTGCATCGAAAATGTAAAGACAGTAGGATCATTTTGAAATATCCAGGCTGTACCATCTCCTTGATGTACATCTAAATCTACTATGAGGACTTTTTCAACTAATCCTAATTTTTGCATCACACGAGCAGCGATCGCTAAATCATTAAAAATACAAAACCCAGACCCATAACTGGGAAACGCATGATGAGTGCCTCCAGCAGTATTACAAGCTAAACCATATCTGAGGGCTAACTGTGCTGTCAATATCGTACCACCCACAGCAATGGAAGTTCGATTTGCTAATGCTTCACTCCAAGGCAACCCAATACGTCTTTGTGCTTTTGTGTCTAAAGTACCGTTACAATATGCTTGTATATAGTCGCGATTATGTACTAATTCTATCCATTCTAAAGCTGGAAGTTGTGCTCTGAAAAAATGGGATTTATTTGTCACTTCATCTGCCAGTAACATTTCATAAAGTAATTTAAATTTGGCCATAGGAAAGCGATGACCAGATGGTATTGGTGCCACATAATTAGGATGATAAATAATTGGTAAATTCATTAATAAAGTCAAAAGTAAAAAATCAATTGCCGAACGGATTTTTATCAGACAAAACTATAGTGAAGATTGCCAAAATTATCATGCACTATATATAGTATATTTTGGTAAATCCTGACAAGCATTCACCTCTCAGCTATGAGCTATCAACTATCAGCTAGAAGGAGGAATAAGAAGAATTAAAAGTCCGACATGAAAAAGATTATTAGCTAAACTTAGTAATCTATTACTTTCATGCATTTTTTTGCAAAGCATGACCAATAGAATTGCCCTCGAGCTGACTGCTAAAGTGCTGAATGCTTATGTCATAACTATATTTATCTTATAGCTAGCTTGTCACCCCTTGAGATTTGGGAGATAGTATTAAAGACTATATAATATAGTCATATATTTTGACATAAGTAGGTAGGCATTAAAACTTGTCATTATGTAACAAAATGTAAATTTCCTCTCAAATTAACTGTTTAGAGGACCTTGGAGTTACTTGACAAATTTAATATAGTTAAGCAATTTCTGTGCCTACCTAAATTAGTCCTGAGGTTGCGCTTAGGCAACAACATGGAATTCTTCAGTCAAGATTTCCCTGACCGCAGTTTTGACAGAGGTGATGTCCTCCCCCTCTTATGAAGAAATTACTACTATATATTACTATCTCAATTATCTGTGGGTGTAGTAACTTTTCTACTACAGAAAATAAATTATACTTACCCATAAAATCACCCTCTCCGACCTTTATTAAATGCCCTAAAAAACCAGTAGTTCGTCTGGATAAAACAGAGGCTAAATCCTTATCTTTAACTGAAAGTCTTGTCAAGATATCCGATGGTATTAACTCTGAAAAAAACCTTGGATATAAATTTTATGGCAGGACCGGTAAAAATTTTAACTATAGAATTACAAGCAATGTTTGTATTTGGATATTTGCCCCAGATACCAAATTATTACAACGGCGGGAATTAATTATAGCTACACAGAAAGATTCTCCAATTTCTGGAGAACAAATGTTGATTAATTTACCTCTAACAGGAGAATATATATTGCAAGTTTCCAGCCCTATTGAAACCGCAGAATTTAACCTGGAAATGAGTTTGGGTGATCTGCCAATATCAGAGTATTCTATGGTTAGTTCAAAAAACACAACATTAACTTCTGAGTCAGTATCAAAAACAGAAAATACTCAAACCAAAAATCCTACTGAAGAAGTAGTAAAAAATTATTATTCAAATCTAAGTCAGGGTAAATATCAGGAAGCTTGGAATCAACTATCAGCCAGTTTTCAGAATAATCAAAAACTACATCCAGAGGGTTATAATTCTTATTATGAATGGTGGTCAGGAATTAGTAATATTCTGATTCAAGATGTTCAAAAAATTAATATAAGTACAGATACAGCTACAGTAAATGTGCAGGTAAAATGTACAAAAAAATCAGGAGAAAATCTGACTCAGTCTCTGAAGTTATTTTTAGTCTGGAATTCTGTAAATGAAAATTGGTCAATAGATGCAGTTACACTTAATTAGTTATAAATTAGTCATGATTATGTAAGCATATGGTACAGTACTCCATTACTATTACTAACAAAAATACTACTCAAAAATATCGATATAATCTAGACTTAGAACAACATTATGAAAATTATCCCACAATTTTTTTTACTCCTATAATCTGCCATAAAATCAGAAATGAACTAGAAAGTCAAAGTGGGTATCAAATTAATAATACCCACTTACAAATAATTATCAAAACTTGGATTCAAGATATTGAAGAAGGATATAGAGATAGTGATGTTATTCTAGACTTAGTTAAAATGAATCCTCAGGATATTCACAATCTCATAGAATTAGGAAATCAAAAAAATCCTCCACTTATTTCTCCAGACTTATCTGATATAGAACCAAAAATAGGAGCATTACCACCCCTAGACTTTTCTTAAACATAAGGAAGAAGGAAAGAATAATACTGTTTCACGGAAGTTAACCTCCTTCTGAGGGAGTTTTTATTATCCAAAATTAGTAGTCAGTTCTGGGAAAAAAAATTGTATTTTTGCTTCATGTTTTTGATTTTTTCTTACTCATTTTAAAGGAAAAGTATGGAATTAATCATAATATCTTTATAGGGAAAATTACAACAGATTTCGGGCATATAAGGTACAAGGTAAATAGTAAAAGTTTGTAGTGCAAGTATCAAGCTAGTGTAGGCCTATTTCATAACAAGGTCAAGCGCCCTAAGTGTTCTTTTTGATTTTATCTACATCAAGAGCGTTTTTGTTTTTTTTGCGATCGCCGAAAATAAAAATATCGTACCGTAGGACTATTTCAAAAAGCAATAAGTTATACAAATTCCCATGCATTAATACTATAGTTATAGTCATTCTGATTTAGATTGAGACAAAATCTTTTTGCTGTGAAAAGGTTTTAGCTGAAAAAGTATCCCACTCTTATTCGGAATAACTATAGGTCAAACTTCAGTATTTTTAACTTATTGTTTCCTAAAGTCCCCCTATATTCCTAATCTCCCCATCTGTCTTCTAAGAAAATGAAACAACCCTGCCCCAAAGAGGTAATTAATACATTA
>JAKQYE010000344.1 GCA_023356605.1 Trichodesmium sp. MAG_R02
GCCTATATTCCCGACGTAATGGTATTAGATTCTAATGCTATGGAAAACGAGCCTTTATGGAATAAGCGATCGACTATTACTCAAGGTACAAGTATTAAATTAGCTATAGAAGTAGTAAGTAAAAATTGGCAAGATGATTATTTAATGAAGTTGGGAGAATATGAAAAATTAGGGATAAATGAGTATTGGATTGTTGATTATTTAGGGTTAGGAGGTAGGCGCTATATTGGAAACCCTAAACAGCCAACTATTTTGGTTTACCATTTAGTTGAAGGTGAATATATCCTCAATTTATTTAGAGATGAAAATGTGGTGGCTTCCCCTACTTTTCCTGAACTAAATTTGAGGGCAGAACAAATATTTAGAGTTGGGCAGTAGCAGTTTGGTTATTTTGATTTATAATTTTTGATTTTTGACAAATAATATTTATTAATAGAAATGTTAAAGAGGTTTTGGGGTGAAGTTAAACAAGGCAAAATTGAATTGTTGGAACTATCAGAGTTAGGGGAAGGAACCTGGGTATTAGTAACTCTGATTCCTAATGATGAAAGTAATGGGGAGAAAAATAAGTCACTCGAAAATACTCCTCGTCACCGAGATTTTATTGATGAGTTAAAGGCTAATCCTATTAGGGTTAAAAATTGGCTGAAGTTAAGTAGGGAATAACTGCGCGATCGCTTTTGATGAATAATACAAATAAACTGGCTTTTATTGACTCTAATATCTGGCTTTATTGTTTTCTAAGTGGGTTAGTTAATTCTCGACTCCAAGTTGTTATTCATTTTTTGCTTTTATTATTCGTAATGCTTCGGCAAAAGTATTGCTCAAAATTCGCCGCGGTTTTCGGTTAGTAACATTCCCACAAGTCAGCCAGAGAATTTGAAGAAACCGGGTTTCTAAACTGAAACGGAACTTTGGCCTAAATTCGTTCATTTTAAATTCTTACCTGGATTTTGGGGCGCGATCGCTCTCGAGTTTTACCGTGTCGAAGAAACCGGGTTTCTAAACCGCAACGGAGCTTTGGCCCAAATTCGATCATTCTAAATTCTTACCAGGATTTTGGGGCGCGATCGCTCTTGATAAATAATACAAATAAACTGGTTTTTATTGATTCTAATATCTGGCTTTATTGTTTTCTAAGTGGGCAATATACAAGACTCAGACCCAGTTTATCCAAGAAACCGGGTTTCAGAATCTTTATGTCCCTACACTCTCCAGAGTGCCTACCTCCTGGCTGGCCCTCGATAAGGGTTCTAAGGGGGAAATGACTGGCTGGAAACAACAATAACATAGGACTATTGCTTTTTTGGAGCTATTTTGGTCCTGAGGAAGGTATTCTTCTACTCTGCTAATTATCCAGTCTCCTTCTCTAACGTGGGTGGAACTTCCAGGGAATTTGGGGTCGATGAATTCTTCTACTTGTAAAAATTGTCTGAGGCGATCGCCTATTTTAGGTTTTGCTCCTTTGCTGGTATAATCCCACTGTTCGTCTAAAATGTCTGTTAGGCCACCCATTGGTAATTTGCGATTTTCCCATCCAGGTTGGTCTGGTTCAGCAATAAAAATTATCCATGTTTCATTCATTTTTATTTTTCCTCCATGAAAGTTGTTTGTTTGCCTTCAAAAATACAATCGACTTTGAGTATTTTGTCTTTTGTTGCTTCTATTCTAATTAGTTTCCACCCGTTCAACAAAGCCATTTTTTTACATTGTTCTTTATTGGTGGCAGAGTGACGGTTTTCTTCTTTGTTGGTCATCTATAGAGCTATTTTCTTTAATCGTAGCTTTATACTCTATATAATTTTTAGGTTGTAGTCAATTATCTGTAATATTTATGAGTGGAAGATTTTTTAAATGCTTAATTTTAATTAATAAATTGGAATAATACTGAGGATAATATTTATTCCAAGTTAGTTACAAAATTATATGGTTATGAGGTTTTTGGTATGGCCACAGCCGAGCTGAATAATGCCCCTATCCAAGTTTGTAAACCTTTGGTAGAAACTACTCCCCAGGAGTGGGATGGGGTTATGGGGGTGAACTTACGTTCTGTTTATTTGGCAGTGCCCTACCTTTATCCTTTGATGGGGGGTGGTGGGGGTGCTGTGGTGAATGTTAGTTCGGTTCATGCTGTGGCGACTTCTGCTAATGTTAATCCTAACAGCGATCGTCAAATAACTGATGCTACTCTAGGTGGCAAATGTCACATTTTTCTTAAGAAAAGCTATATGGAGGTTTTTAATAGAAAGAGCTACTAAGTTGGGAAGTTTAAACAGCGATGTAGCTACCGCCACCATCCTCCGCCAACGCCTCATCTCTCCGCCCAACCTCCTCCAAAGCATCCCCCAAATTTTAGTAAAACCAGGCAAACTGGGGATTTAACTCAATGGCCTTTTCATCAATTTAGGAGTTAATGAATAATGGAAGAATTAACCATTAAATATCCCAAAGATTTAGAATTAACTGTTAATTTAACTAAGGCAGAAATGGAGCAACATTTACGGTTAATGGCTGCTTTAAAAATGTACGAACTAGGTAAAATTTCTGCTGGAAAAGCAGGTGAATTAGCAGGTTTATCTCGCCCTCAGTTTTTTGAATCCTGTGGGATGTATGGGGTAAGTATTTTTAATTACAGTTCTGAAGAGATAGAAGATGAACTCCAGGAAGATTTAGTTAATTTAAGGAGTTTCATTAAGTAATGAAAGTTATTTCTAATACTGGTCCAATAATCGGTTTAGCAAAAATAGACAAACTTAGTTTACTCAAGGAACTAGCTGAAGAGGTATTGATTCCACCTCTAGTGTATAGAGAGTTACTTGGTAAATGTGGTTGGGAATCAAGTAGAATCGATCTGGCTATTAATAGCTTTATTAAAGTAACTGAATTATCGGAGATAAGTAATGAAATTAAACAGGTAATTTCGACTTTAGATGGTGGAGAAAAACAAGTTATTAGTTTGGGTTCGGTTACTTCAGGTCAGTTGATTTTATTGTTAGATGATAAAGCCGGAAGAAATGCTGCTAAAAAAATTAGGTTTGGCAACAACTGGTTTGGTTGGTGTTTTGATTTTCGCTAAAGAAAAAGGTTTGATTAATGAAGTTAGTTCGCTTTTAGAAGAATTAAGAATTCAAGGTTATTGGTTGGGAGATTCTTTAATAAGAATAGCTAAAAATTTAGCAGGAGAAACCTAAAAAGCAATGGTTAATGGGCGATAGGGGGAAGTAATTGACAATTTATGAATAATAATTGATTTTTACCAGAGGTCTATTCCCGATCTTTAAACCCCACATTCCGCACTTCTTAACATTAAATTGATAAGTTTTATTAATCTATCGGGTAGGGAATTCCGCCCTGTCTCGAGTATAGCAGCGTCGGGAGGATGTCAAGACCAGATGATACTGAGCTAGAAGTTGCTGCTGAACTTATTGAACTACAAGTAATATTGGCAAGATGGCAATATAATTTAGTTAGGATTTGGGATAATAAGGATTTCTTAACAATATAATTAACTTAGCTTTGGGAAATGTTCTATAAATTTCGGAAATGATGTAATGGTAACGTGGGGTTTTGTCCAAAAAAAAAACTTTTTTCCTGTATCCTTTAAAGCACAGTTATAAAGATGAGAATACATCAGTATTCGCCGCAGTTTTCGGTTAGTAACATTCCCACAAGTCAACCAGAGAATTTGAGTAGGAGTTCCTAAACGAATGACTAACTCCACAAAATCGCTGTCTTTACTAACAATTACCGTACCGGGGCTTCTAGCAGCATTGAAAGTCTCTATATCTTCAGCATCTCGTAGCTGTTATTTACCCCAAATCTCTAATAGCCGTGGCATTAACATTAAAACTTTCGACTAACCAATTAGCTAAATTTGGAGGAAGTTGGGCATCTATCCAAAAATTCATACTGTTAATTTAGGGATATTACTTCGCCGGGCAGCAAACAACAAACAAGCTTGAATATCCTCCGCCTCCAAGTCAGGAAAATCTTCTAAAATTTCCGTTCTACTAACATTTTCTGCCAACATCTCTAAAATATCAGAAACGCGAATTCGCATCCCTCGAATGCAAGGTCTCCCTCCACATTTTTTGGGGTTATAAGTAATTCTGGTCAGCAGATTTTCTCCAATCATTTTTTTAGTTGCAGTTATTTTTACATAACTTAATATGACTTCCATAAGTCATATTAACCTATAAATGCACATTAACAACAGTTTGTCAACCCTTACCTATGAAATTCTCAAGATATTTGAATAACTCAGAAACCGGGTTTCTAAACTGAAACGGAACTTTGGCCTAAATTCGTTGATTTTAAATTCTTACCAGGATTTTGGGGCGCGATCGCTCTCGAGTTTTACCGTGTCGAAGAAACCGGGTTTCTAAACCGCAACGGAGCTTTGGCCCAAATTCGATCATTCTAAATTCTTACCAGGATTTTGGGGCGCGATCGCTCTTGATGAATAATAGAAATAAACTGGTTTTTATTGATTTTAATATCTGGCTTTATTGTTTTTTAAGGGGGCAAAGTTAAGAGTAAACAAAGATGTTAGAAAAAGAGTATTTGCTAATAGTATTACTGATGTGAAAGGGATTTTTATTAGGACCGAAATTATTAATGAAGTTGGTTCCATTCTGAAGCGAAATGTGAGTTTTAATGAGGAACAAATATTTAACTTAACTGAGTTTTTGAGGGTCTTTATCAAGTGGTGTCGCTTGATTTGTTAGTTGTTAAAAATGCTTCTAGGTTGCGACAACAATACAGCTTTTCATTTTGGGATAGTTTAATAATAGCTAGTGCTTTGGAGGCTGGAGTTACTCTTCTTTATTCTGAAGATATGCAAGATGGAATATTGGTAGCGGGGACTCTGGAAATTATAAATCCATTTAAGGAAAACTAGGTGGTTTTTGGCGCAGTTTGGAACCCTTGGCATGGGGTAACTGTTGCTGATATTATCTTGGTTAATTATTGTTGATTGAGAGTATTTTTCTTCAGGATAAGATAATATTTGAGTAGATTGATGGTTGGGTTGTTATGGGTAATAATGGTATAATATATCGAACCCATTTGTATTTTAAGATAATGGTAATACAAAACTTAAACGGTTATGACAATAAGTAATATTAGAAAGCAAATCTTAGAACGTCTAGAACCATTACCAGGAGAACAAGTAAAAAATCTGCTCTTGCAGTGGCTCATAAATTCATCTGGGAATTTAGAAGATTTTTAGGAATTACTCAAAAGTCAATCACATCAAAAAATAGAAGAATTATTAGATTACGGTGAGATAGATTCAGGATTAAACTTTCGTTCTCTGACAGAAGAGGAAATGATTCGTCAAAGTAAGTTAGCTCTGGAAGCTTATCACCGCGAAGGTTTTTCTGTCAATCATGACAGGGTACGCGAGTGGGCCGATAGTTTAGGAACTGATGCAGATTTGGCCTCTGGGAAGGTAGCAGGAGC
>JAKQYE010000345.1 GCA_023356605.1 Trichodesmium sp. MAG_R02
AGTTGAATTATTATTCAATTTATTGTCTCAAATTATTACTATATCTACCATTAAGATTACTTGTCACCCCGTGAGGTGTAAATCACTTAATAACTTACCATTAGCACTCCCAAATATGTTAAGTTTTAGTAGGTTTGGTGGTTTCAGGTTTCAGGTTAACAGCAAAGATAGAAAATGATTGAAGTCAAAAGTTATCGAGATTTAACGGTGTGGCCAAAATCAATAGATTTAGTAGTAAGATGTTATCAATTTGTTAATTTTTCAACCTGACACCTGACACCTGACACCTTAAATCAGAGATGTGTCTTAACGCTAAAGCACAACTACAAACAAATATTTATTCTTCCATATCTTCTTCCATATCTTCTTCTATGTCCATTACTTCTGCTTCCATTATTTCTTCTTCTATTTCTATTGTTTCTTCAGTTTCGGTTGCCGGAACTAAAGCAACTTCTGCTATGGCATCCGCATCATCCAGTTTTTGTACCCTGACTCCTGTAGCACTACGAGATTGAATAGAAATAGCATCTATTGCTTGACGAATAATAATTCCCTTTGCAGTAATTATCATCAATTCTTCTGCCTCGTTTACCACTCGCAAAGCAGCTACTTGATCTTGTTTCTTTTTCTTCTGTTTAAACTTAGTAGCAATGCGACCTTTACCACCTCGGTTTTGTAGAGTAAATTGAGAAACAGGTACTCGCTTTCCATAACCATTTGTAGTAATTACTAATATCCAAGAACCCATATTGTTAGTAGTAGTAATTTCATCAGTTTCTACCTCTTCTATTTCATCAGTTTCTATTTCTAACTCTTCCTCTTCTAGTTCTAAATTTTCTTCATCTATATCAGCAATTTTTTCTACTATTGAACTGGGTAAAATATCCATACTAATTAACTCATCGCCCTTGATAAGTTTCATAGACTTCACTCCTCTGGTATTTCGACCTAAAGGACGCAACTGTTTATCATCTGTTCTAAAGTGAATTGCCATCCCATAACTAGATCCAATAATCACACTATCATTAACTTTTGCTCTCCTTATCCATCTTAAACTATCCCCTTCTCCAAGAGAAATAGCGATTAATCCATTAGAACGAATATTAGCAAATGCGGATAAAGCGGTTTTTTTGATATATCCACCCTTAGTCAGCATGACTAAATATTCGTCATCAGTCAATTCGGAAACAGGGACAATAGACGTGACTTTTTCATCCCTAGGAATCGGTAACATTTGCACTATTGGTACTCCCCGCGCGACACGAGAGCCAATAGGAATTTGATAAGCATTTAAACAGTAAACAACACCCCTTTGGCTAAAGAATAAAATACTGTCATGGTCATAACAACTCAGAAAATGTTCGATTACATCATCTTCTTTCATTTTAGTTCCAGACTTACCGCGAGTCGCGCGACTTTGAGCTTCAAAAGAACTAACTGGCATCCGTTTAATATAGCCTTGTTCTGTTAATAAAATAATTGCTTTTTCATTGGCAATTAAGTCTGTATCATCTAGCTCTCCTTCTGCTAATTCAATGACAGTTCGCCTAGGAGTTGCATGACGTTCTTTAATTTCTATAGCTTCAGTTTCGATGATTTCTAGAATGCGTTCCCGTTTAGCTAATATATCTTGCAAGTCGGCAATTTTTAGTAGTAATTCCTCATGTTCTTTTTGAATTTTTTGTGCTTCTAATGCTGTTAACCTTCTTAACTGCATTTGTAAAATGGCATCGGATTGAACTTCAGATAAACCATAATTTTCTATTAATTCTTGTTTAGCAGTAGGGGTATCAGCGGCATGACGAATTAATTGAATAATTTCATCTAAGTTATCTAAAGCAATTAGTAAACCCTGTAATAAATGGTCTCTTTCTTCAGCTTTTCGCAGCTCATATTCTGTTCTCCTAGTGATAGTTTCTACCCTAAACTCTAGGAAAACTTCCAGGTATTTTTTCAGAGTTAATAACTGGGGTTCAGAATTAACTAGTGCTAAAACATTTGCTCCAAAATTTGCTTGTATGGGAGTTTGTTTGTAGAGGTTATTTAGTACAACTCTAGGATAAGCATCTCGTTTAAGTTCGATAACGATACGCATTCCGTTACGGTCACTCTCATCCCGGATATCAGAAATACCCTCAATTTTCTTGTCATTAACCAGCTCGGCAATTTTTTCAATTAATGCTGCTTTGTTGGTTTGGTATGGTAACTCGGTAACAATAATGGCTTCTTTATCAGGGCGACCCCGTTGTTCGATAGTCTCTATTGTAGCAACACCCCGCATAGTGATGGAACCACGACCAATGGTGTAAGCATCCCTAATACCTGATTTACCTAAGATTTTAGCCCCTGTCGGAAAATCAGGACCGGGAATGTGCTGCATTAATTCGTTCTCAGTTATTTCTGAGTTGTGAATTAGTGCTACTAAACCATCAATCAATTCTCCCAAATTATGGGGAGGAATATTAGTTGCCATCCCCACTGCAATTCCAGAGGAACCGTTAAGAAATAGTTGTGGGACACGAGAAGGGAGTACCAATGGTTCTTGTTGAGAACCATCAAAGTTATCAGCAAAATCTACTGTTTCTGAATCAATATCCCGCAGCATAGCATCACAAGTTAGTACTTGCAGACGACATTCCGTGTAACGCATCGCAGCAGGGGGGTCATTGTCTACAGAACCAAAGTTACCATGACCTTGAATTAGTGGTGATCTCATTGAGAAATCTTGAGCCATTCGTACCAAAGCATCGTATACTGCTGTATCACCATGGGGATGGTATTTACCCAGTACTTCTCCCACTACACGAGCGCATTTCCGGAAAGGGCGGTCTGGACTTAAACCTAGTTCGTTCATAGCATAAAGTATGCGACGATGCACAGGTTTGAGACCATCTCTAGCATCTGGCAGTGCCCGACCTACGATTACACTCATCGCGTATTCTAGGTATGATTGGGACATTTCATTACGCAGATCAGTTGGTACAATTCGTGACTCAGAATTAGTCATATAATGAAAAACTCCATTAAATTTATAATTAACTGGGAATAAACCAAAAAAAATCGGATTTTATGCGATTAACTTCAGTATATTTAGAGAATTAGACTTTTTATGTTATTTATAAAATTATAGCCTACATTCCGCAGGTTATAGTATAAATTTTGAATATTTTTCAAGTAAGATAGAGCAAGAATTTCAAGATTTTGGCCATTATAGGTAATGGTCAAAATTTCCTCTCTTTTAGCCCCTCAGTACCACTTAGTTTCCAAGAGGATGTGTCGCGATAGCGCTCTGGGGATGCGATCACATTTAATTACTCCCAAACCCACCATTAATACCATCAGGACTTACGCAGTACCGCTATATATAGTGTATATTTGGCAACAAATTCAGATTTTTACACTACAAGTAGTTATTTTGCGTAAGTCCTGACCATTTCTCAAAAACTTTTGTAACTATCAGGACTTACGTATTGCTTCTATATGTGGTGTATTTTTGATAATCCTGATCCGATATTTACACTACAATTAGTCAGGACTTACGCAGGTACGCTATATATAGCGTACCTGCGTAAGTCCTGTTAATGCTATAAAAGATAAGAGAAAAGCATTTAAAACTGTATTAATCGATAGTTGGTATCCAACACAAAGATTAATGGGATTAATAGATAATTCAGGAAAGGCTTCCCACGATACAAAAAAGTGAGAATATTTTGGTAATGGTGTTTCTGCCAACTTCAGCAGAATATATTGTTAATAACGACCTCAATCAATCAGGACTTACGCAGTACCGCTATATATGGTGCCAAAAATTATCATTTTCAAGATATTGCCACTATACATAGTGCCGTTGCGTAAGTCCTGTCAATTATCAAGATAGGACTTATGCGCCCAGACAATAAACCATGTTTATTTCCTTGAACTACTGGGTTTCTACGTAAGTCCTATAAAAGTTTCATCTAGTGGGACAATCTCTAATATCTAAAATTAAGTTATGGTTTCCGTTATTTACTCCAATGAATTTCTCGAACATAAAACTGGTATGCTACACCCAGAGCGACCAGAACGTTTAACTGCAATTGTGACAGCTCTCAGAGCTTTTCCTAATAATGGCCAACTGCAATGGTACTCACCTACACCAGTACAAAAGCGATATTTATTATTGATGACACTGCTAGAAAAAATTCATTCTCGCAGTCATATTGAAGCAGTAGCAGAAATAGCTAATCGTGGTGGAGGTTATTTAGATGCAGATACACCAGTTTTTATTAAAAGTTATGATGTGGCATTGTTAGCAGTAAGTGCTTGGTTAGATGGGATTGATTTAGTATTAACAAATAGTAAACCTGCTTTTATCTTGGCAAGACCCCCGGGACATCATGCTGAAAGTAGACGGGGCATGGGTTTTTGCCTATTTTCCAATGCAGCGCTCGCCGCTCATTACGCTCTAGAAAAACCAAACATCAACAAAGTTGCCATTCTTGACTGGGATGTACATCATGGCAATGGCACTCAGGAAATTGTAGAAACTAATGAAAATATAGCCTACTGTTCTCTGCATCAATCTCCCTGTTATCCAGGAACAGGGTCTGCCGACGAACATGGTTTCTACAATAATGTACTAAATCTACCTATGTCACCAGGTAGTACAATAGATGCTTATCAACCGACTTTCGAGCAAAAAGTCATGCCTTTTTTAGCTAATTTTCAACCAGATTTATTGATTGTTAGTGCTGGTTATGATGCTAACCATAACGACCCATTAGCAGGTATTTCTCTACGACCAGAAGACTATGGGTTATTTACAGAATATTGTTTGCAAATAACCCGCAAGATATTGTTTGGTTTAGAAGGGGGTTATGACTTACCTAGTTTATCTCAGTCAGTATTAGCAACAATTGAAGCTTGTCTTTAGAATAAGGAGCAGGAAGTAGAGTTCGACCGAATAATACCATTTCTCAAAAACTTTTAAACTCCTATCTTTAGTGAGAGACCCACCCTTAACCTCAACCATGGAGGGTTAGTAGGCAGGGAAGTTCCATCCAACGTCTGTAAGATATAAGAATAATTAACATTAACCAGAGCAAGCAGTCAGCAAGAAGGTTATTGGTACCTATTTAATTACTTCAGAATTTACGCAGCCAACGTCATACATGGTAGTGGTTAACGGCCGTTAACCACTACGAATAGTATATACAGGACTTAGGCAGTACCGCTATATGTGGTGCCAAAAATTATTATTTTCAAGATATTACCACTATACATAGTGCCGTTGCGTAAGTCCTGATCTAGTTGGATTTTTTGTGTAAGTATTGAGAGCGATCGCTGTATTTACTATGGGCTATATATAGTATCTTTGCGTAACTCCTGTATACTTGAATATTCAATCTTCTCAGCTCCCCATCTTCCTCAAATA
>JAKQYE010000346.1 GCA_023356605.1 Trichodesmium sp. MAG_R02
TCAATACAAAACTTGACAAAATAAAAAAATTGTGACAATGTGGTATAGTAAATGTTTTGCAAGAGTCAATGTCCTCAAAATATTAGAATTATAAATTTGGCGTTTCCCTTGATGAAAACCGCTGTAATGGTTTTTCGATCCAAAGTCCTAGCCTAGATACAGCAATAGTTTGATGTAGATCAATGCTTACCTTCAAAACTCTTTCAAATCTACATCAAAAATGGCCTATATGTAGATAGAGAAGGGACCGGAAAATTAATCCGATTTAATTGATGCAAAAGTCAATCTTTTTGTGCAACAGTCAGGGCCAACGCATCTAATCTGCTGATTCCCATATATAGAGTTTTTAAAACTAAGTAAACACTGTATATGGAAAGTCTATTGTCAATAAGTGCAATAAACCATTGTTCATTGAGAGTTTACTCTGGTTTATTGACAAGGTGCATTAACCTTATGCGGTGGTGTAATATATTGTTATATGATCAGGACTTACGCAAAGACGCTAATTGTAGTATAAATATCGGAAATAATTGTCAAAAATACACCACATATAGAAGCAATACGTAAGTCCTGATGATTTCTATAACTATCCCATTTTTTTGGTAGTGTTTTTTAGGAAATACTATAAAAAAAACAACTAACTTCTGATAAAAGCTCGGTTGTGTTTAAGTTTATCTTGAGTAATTGTGGAATGGAGTAGATACTTACGGGATAATTTTATTCAAGTTTTGCGGAAATTGTGAAGAATAAGTTGAAGCTAATTTCAGGCCTGACCAATCTTAAGGAAAAACTAATCTTAAGGAAAATCAAGACTTTATATCTATAGGTTAAATATTTTATCAAGGAATTTAGTCTAAGCTTGTATCACAGACAAGAAAGGCTGACTCATACTAAGTTCACTTTAGGTGGACACTAAATTATAAACTTTATAAGTATAAATTAAGATCCTTTTACCGTGAAATACCTACCTTTATCAGGGATAGACGGGCCTATACTCATCTAGTTGTATATCTATACGTTATTACCCAAGAGGGGAATTATAGTTAATTTAATTTAGATTGAGACAAATATTTATTGCTATAAGTATGTTTCAGTATAAAAACTGTTTCATTTTTATTTAAAATAACTATATAACTGCTGCAATATTTATTAAAGGAGTTTATTAGAAAAATGTCAAAACTAAATCAAGAAAATCAAACTCAACAGACAACTAAAACTAAATTTAGTCCAAGTAATTACTTCTCAATGGATACAGTTCGTATCTACTTACATGAGATTGGTCGTGTACCACTTCTAACTAATGAAGAAGAGATTATTTATGGTAAGCAAGTACAGCAAATGATGCAACTGCTCGATTTAAAAGAAAAATTGGATGAAAAACTTAATAGAGTAGCAACAAGGCTAGAATGGTCAGAATATTTACTGCTAAGTGAAGAAGTACTTAAGCAAGTAATTAAGCAAGGTCAATGTGCCAAGCAAAAAATGATTGAAGCTAATCTTCGCTTAGTAGTAGCGATCGCTAAAAAGTACCAAAAGCGAAATATGGAGTTCTTAGATTTGATTCAAGAAGGTACTCTTGGTTTAGAACGAGCAGTGGAAAAATTTGATCCTACAAGGGGATATAAATTTTCTACTTATGCTTACTGGTGGATTCGCCAGGCAATTACTAGAGCGATCGCACAACAAGCTCGTACTATTCGCTTACCTATTCATATTACTGAAAAGCTCAACAAAATCAAAAGAGTTCAGAGAGAACTAATTCAGAGTCTTGGTCGTAGTCCTACTCCTTCTGAAATTGCTCAAGCTTTAGAACTAGAACCTTCTCAAATTAGAGAATATCTTTTGATGGCCCGTCATCCTATTTCCTTAGATTTGAGGGTTGGAGATAATCAGGACACTGAACTTCAAGAACTTCTGGAAGATGAAACATCTTCTCCAGATAACTACATCACTGGTGAGTTGTTGCGTCAAGATATATACACCTTACTGGAAGAATTGAGTGAACAACAACGTCATGTGTTAATCTTGCGTTTTGGTCTTGAGGATGGTAGGGAGATGTCCTTAGCTAAAGTGGGGGACAAACTTAAACTTAGTCGTGAGCGAGTTCGTCAACTAGAGTATCAAGCTTTGGCCCTGTTGCGCCGCCGTCAGGCCAAGGTGCGGGAGTATATAGCTAGCTAACTGGAGTCAGAAGTAAACCTCCCCTTATCCCTTAGGGGAAGAAGTCCGTAGAGGTGGGTCAGCATTTGCTCATACATGATTACTTTGACTAAATTTGAGAGTAAAAGGAATGTCCTGATAGTAATGGCGACTACTACAGTATTTTCCTAGATTGCTCTGTTGTTGTTAATCTCAAGTTTCCATCATTCCTTGTGAAGATAGTTATTTTTGATAATTATCTCCACAAGGTTTTTTTTTATTTGCGTCAAGTTTCATTAAACCCATTATACTTATTCAGTAATTTTTTTAAGGGAAAAGCTATAGAATATTTAATTGACAAAGGTGCGAAAACAGAGTATTTGAACGGTGATAAATTAGGTCTGGTACTAGACAAACTGTATCACAAAGTATTAAATTATCAGGACTTACGCAAAGACACTATTTAAGTTGTGTAAGTCCCAATAGGGGGATAGGAAGGGAGTTTAGTAGGTTAGGTTTTTTCTACCCACATTTTCAAGCTAGTAGGGTACAATTGCTGAAGTAAGGAAAAAGTGCTGCGACCTCTTGGCAGTTAACTACCACTAATGCAAGAATCAAACTTAAACGCTTTCATCCAGTTTTTAATAACAGGACTTACGCAGTGCCGCCATATATAGTGCATTTTTGACAATAAATTCAGATATTTACACTACAAGTAGTACCTTTACGTAAGTCCTGAATAATTAAGGTCTACTAGATACACTACCGTAATTGCATTACACCTCTCAAAATGCTGATTTTGGAATAGCTAGGTAAGGGGTAAGAGAACCTTTTCTGGAGATATCTGGAGATATCTATTGTTGACAACTCATAAGTTAAAGATATTGATTGACAAATTAATGTTAACTATGATAATAAATTTATATATGTCAAAACTTAAAATTTTCTAGTTTTAAGTGTCTGACTTAACTAGAAAAAGCTAATACATAATATAGTCATTTTATAGTTATTCCGGATAAGAATGGGACACTTTTTTAGCTAAAACCCTTTAAAACCAGGAAAATCTCATCTCAATCTAAACCAGAATGACTATAACTCAATAACTGATAAACTGATAACTAAAATGAATCCAGAGCAATATAAACATAAAATGCAGCGTCGTAAGGAAGTTCAAGACCAGCGAGTCTCCCAAGCTGATCTGGAAAAAGGCCTAATTATTGTGAATACTGGTAATGGTAAAGGCAAAACTACAGCAGCATTAGGTATGGTAATTCGCTCTTTAGGTCATGGTTATCGAGTAGCAATTATTCAATTTATTAAAGGTGCTTGGGAACCCGCAGAGAAAGAAGTCTTGAACAAATGGGGTAAACAATTATCTTTTCATGCTTTGGGTGAAGGGTTTACTTGGGAAACTCAAGACCGCGATCGTGATATCCAGAAGGTATATGAAGCTTGGAATTTGGCTTTAACTTTTATTCGCAACCCAGATTTTAAATTAGTCTTACTTGATGAAGTTAATGTCACTCTAAAATTAGGCTATTTAAAATTAGAAGATTTATTAGCAGGGTTGGAAGAAAAACCAGAAGATTCTCATATTATTCTCACGGGTAGGGGTGCTCCTCCGGAATTGATTGAAAATGCTGATTTAGTTACGGAAATGCAAATGATTAAGCATCCTTTTCGAGCACAAGGGGTGAAGGCACAGCCTGGTATTGAGTATTAATACTTTCTCATACCAATTTACTTTAATTATGTTACACCTGTTTCCCGCTTTATATGTGAAATAATTTCCCGAAATGACTAATTGTGTCAAACTATATAGGCAAAAGTATTTATCAAGAACAGCCATGGTAATTGATCAAAATATCTAACCGATCAATTGAAATATCCTTCAATTAAAATGAAGGTTATTTGACTTGAACTACTATTGGTTTTTTGAATAAAAATAGTTAGGCGATTGCTAACGCAAAGCTGGGCTAACGCACGTGACAAAGCGTGAAGTTCGTCGAAATTGTCATGGGCTATATATAGTGTCTTTGCGTAAGTCCTGATAGTAATAGTATCACCAAACTAAATGTTGATAGTTGCTTTGACAAATATTTAATATTCGGATATCATTATCACTTACTTGATTTATCCGGTAATATTGTTGTAAATCCACCTTGTAGTCAGAAGCACTATTATCATAACTATCTATAACCTTCACCTGTAAGCTATCTTGTTGACGAATACCATAAAAACAGTAAAAACTTGAATGGGGTAGGTAAAAAGCACCAATTACCTTACCACTCTTCAGTTCAAAAACAAAATACTCATTCTGAATTAAATCTGGTTGTTTAGACTGACCGAAAAGATAAACTCCATCACTTTCTAACATATTATTCTCTATTTTTGAAAAAAACTCTGGCTTTTCTTCCTTAAACTTAACGGAAATAGATTGATACTGTACAACTGGCCTATTAACTGCACCGTAGGTCAATATAGAGTAGGTGGCGATCGCCACTAACCTAAAAATCACGAATATTACTTAATTATTATCTACACTATTATCATATATATAACAGGACTTACGCAGTACCGCTATATGTGGTGCCAAAAATTATTATTTTCAAGATATTACCACTATACATAGTGCCGTTGCGTAAGTCCTGATATAAAAAAAGGATATAAAGTATAGCTAAAGTCATAAGTCATAGTTCAGAAGTCAAAAGTAGGTAGTTAATCATTATGATAGACAGACGCACCTAAAAAAATAGACCAATTCAAAAATTGCCAAAGTCCCTCTATTATAACTTGACTAATCAGCCTCACGGGCTGACTTGTAAGCTTAATGGTAGATATACTAATCATTTGAGACAACAAGTTGAATAATAATTCAATTTAAAAAGAAAGCGATTTTGAGTTTGGGAGGTAGCGATCGCCAATTTACTCTTCTCCACCATCTGTGTTGAATAATTATTCAAGCTGTATTATAATATAATATTATTAAACTCCTCATTATAATTTAATATTATTAAACTCCTCACAGAAATTAATTTATTGTTAATCAAAAATTATAGTCTAATTAAGCACTTTATTCATAGCTTTGAGTCCCCTTTGATAATATAGTAATTTATGACGATTTTGGCTCATTAAATTTTCTACTAATTCTTATACCAATTCTCTATGAAGCTGCGCTTAATATAAATTAATAATATACAATAGTTGAAGAAAATCATAGAGCGATCGCGTTCGATAAATACTCTATGAAGTTGCGCTTAATATTGCTTCT
>JAKQYE010000347.1 GCA_023356605.1 Trichodesmium sp. MAG_R02
AGTCACGGGTGGGTATGCCAAGACAAAAAACGGACAGGTCGGCCAACACAAGACTACTGCCAAAGTAGCAGCAGCCTGTGAGATGTCAACCCGCCGAGGGGCTAAGGCTCGGCCGTTTCCCCATGGCTAACAGCCGGGAAAGATGTCAAAAAAAGCGAAAAAACTTAAGACATTGCTTGAATAATATAGTCAAAATAAGGAGCAGCTTCCTTAGCATCTTCTTCGTCAAGTAAAGCCAGACTTGCTTCCTTTAAACAACGGATCGACTCTACCATTCCAGGAACAGGTACACCAAGAGAGTTATACATTTCTCGAACACCTATCAAACCAATACTTTCAATAGGATCTTTATCTCCAGCTAATACCCCATAAGTAATTAAACGCAGGTACCAACCATAGTCCCGGAGACATAAAGCACGTTCACGTTGGCCATAAGCATTACCACCAGGGGCAATAAAATCTGGACGTCTACGCCATAACTCCTGACTAGCCTTGTCCACAATTTTTTTCTCATTTTCAGAAAGTATGTTAACAATCTTGATACGCTGCTTACCTGTTTCCAAAAAAGTATTTATAGCTTGAAGTTCCCCATTGCTGGGGTAACGTAATTCATCATCTGCTTTGAGAATAACTTGACTAACTACACTCATAATTATCAAAAATTTTCAGAGTCATATTTCATTTTGAGTATAGAATATATGTCAGTTCCTAGTCTAATTCCTAACTTTGAAGTTTTTGTTATAATCTCTGATTAAAGGAATTAGAATGTCACCTCAAAATAATATTTAATGTTACAAACAAAATGTTACGTTACGGAAAAATTGGGTTTAAAGCCTCGCCCATAACCGGGCAGCTTTTTAGTTGATTTCTTTCGGTCAGGTTATGTCCTTCTTGTTTTTTAGTTCACAAGAAATATATTAGTCGCGGGTGAGCTTATCGAGACAAAAAACGGACAGGTCGGCCAGCATAAGATATCTGCCAAAGTAGCAGCAGCCTATGAGATGTGAATCCGCCGAGGGGCTAGGGCTCGGTTGTCTTCCCGTGCCTAACAGCCGGGGAAGATATCAAAAACAACTGATTAATACCAGAAGAGACTAAAATAGTTATTTATAGGGAATTCCTAAAACTTTTAAGATATAGTCATTTTAAATAAGGACGAGACCTTTTACGCCTGAAATACTTTCATAGCAATAAACACTTGTCTCAATTCTCCCAACAAAACAACTATAAAATTAACCTAGTGGACAGCAGCTCTCAAAAATTGGCCATATCAGCTTGGCAACAAGGTCAAATAGTAGAAATAAACATCACAGATTTAACAGATAGTGGTGATGGGGTGGGTCGCTATGATCAAAAAGCGGTATTTGTGCCTGATACTGTTCCTGGCGATCGCTTACTTGCCCGCCTGACAAGAGTAAAGCCTAAATATGCCTATGGTAAACTATATCAACTTATAGAAAAGTCTGACCAACGTATCAAACCTTACTGTATTGTTGCTGATAAATGTGGCGGCTGTCAATGGCAACATATTAGTTATGAATATCAGCTTCAAGCAAAACAAAATCAAGTTATTCAAGCTTTAGAAAGAATAGGGGGGCTGAAACTACCAGAAGTTGAGCCTACTTTAGCATCTGCATCACCTTTTGGATACCGGAACAAGGTTACATATCCTCTAAGTATTTCTAGTCAAGGTGAAGTGAAAGTAGGTTATTATCAAAAAGGTAGTCATAAATTAATTAATTTAAATCAGTGCCCGATTCAAGACCAACGTTTTAACCCTTTGCTAAAGGAGATAAAACAAGATATTTCTAGGCGAAAATGGAAAATATATGATGAGAATAAACATATAGGTATTTTACGTCATTTATCTTTGAGGATAGGAGAAAAAACCGGGGAGATTTTATTAACTTTGGTGGTTAATGGCACTCAAGAAAATCTAGAAAAGTTACTACCAGGCATTACAGTTCAAGCTAAAAAATGGTTGGAAGATTATTCTCGGTTAGTAGGTGTTTGTTTAAACTATAACTCTAAGGCTACAAATACTATTTTTGGTAAACAAACTGTTTGTGTTGCTGGTAGGTTTTATGGGCACGAAAAGTTTAATGGTTTAGAATTTCAATTTACTCCTGATACTTTTTTTCAAGTCAATACCAAGACAACTGAAAAGTTGATAGAAGTAGTTCTTCAAGAGTTGGCTTTGAGTGGGTCTGAGATTATTGTTGATGCTTATTGTGGAGTCGGTACTTTCTCTTTGTCTGTGGCAAAATATTTACAGCAAGTTGAGATTAGTCACAATGACTCTCTGGAGATACTAACAGGAGATTTATCAGAAATAAGACTCAGAAAAAGTATGGTTATTGGTTTAGAAGTACAACCAGTGGCTATTCAACAAGCTAAGTATAATGCTAAGATTAATCACTTGACAAATGTACGCTTTTATGATGGAAAAGTTGAGAGTTTGTTGCCTCAGTTGGAGGTAAAACCAGATGTAGTTTTGTTAGACCCACCAAGGAAAGGTTGCGATCGCTCTGTTTTAGAGACTTTGCTGAAAATTCTACCTGAGCGTATTGTCTATATTAGTTGTAAACCTGCTACTTTAGCTCGTGATTTGAAATTTCTCTGTTCAACTGGTAAATATTATTTGAGCAAGGTACAACCTGTAGACTTTTTTCCTCAGACTGCTCATGTTGAGTGTGCTGCATTTTTAGTAAAGCTTTAATACAAATTTTGAAAACTCAATTCCTGAATTTCAACTGTAGAAGTTACAAGAAAAATTAAAGGTTAATATTAGCACTGACATAGTGCTTTAAACTCTGGCATTATTTAAGATATAAGTAACTTTCAAGTTTGAGGATAATTAAATGAGCTTTTCCATTCAATCTCTATATACTTGGTATCGTAATATTATCCGCAATCCTAAATATCGTTGGTGGGTTATTGCTGGAACATTAGCTTATGTATTGAGTCCTTTTGATATTTCTCCAGATTTTATCCCAATTATTGGACAAGTTGATGATATTGCTATCGTAACTCTTTTAGTTGCAGAAGTTTCTCAGATGGTAGTTGATTTTATTAAATTGCGTCGGGGCCAAGATACACAAGTAGTATCTAATATGAATAATCAAGGCTCAACTACTACCGATAATACAATTGATGTAAATGTAGTTTCTGTACCATCAACACAGAAAGGAGAATAACTGTAAATATATTAAGGTTAATTAAGAGTTAAATCACTTTTGAAGCATTTTTTTCCTAGGAATATTTGTTATAATCAGGACTTACGCACCAAAGGCCATACCTAGTAGAGTTTAATGGTGGTTAACTCCTACAGATAGGGTATCGTCTAGGAGTTTGGGTAAGTCCTAATAGTAGTCCTATTTATAGGGCTTTTCAAATTGATTAACTACATTGCCATAACCAAAAGCTTATAGGGACGTTGTATAACAAAAATGCGTTTCATGTCCCGTAGCGAAACGTCCCTACCGTAGTCTACTGACATTAAAACTGTTGTAAGTGATAATATTCTAGTTGCAGTTAGCTAAATCGTCGAGAAGCCTCACGCCATAGTCTTTGATTTGGCCTTAGATGAATCGACGGTCCATCAATGGGACTAAATGGGACATTGATTGACAATATTATTCTGGGTCTTTTTGATTCTCAATGTACTTTTTTAAATTAGAGTTGTTGGGAAATAACTTAGGTTAGGGAAAAATCAAAACTCAAACATATTAATTTTGGCTAGTAGTTTTTTCTTTATCGTTAATTTAATTTAGATTGAGATAAGTATTTCTTGCTATAACTGAGTTTCAGCAGAAAAAATATTCCATTCTTATTTGAAATAACTATAGTTATTTGAATTTAGATTGAGACAAGTATTCCTTGCTATAACTAGCGTTTCACCAGAAAAAGTTTTCCATTCTTATTTGAAATAACTATATCTATAGTCCTGTTGCTGTTAAGATTAATTTGTCATCAAAATCAAATCATCCTTATGATTACGGTAAATCTCATTGACAGCTTTATAGCGCTTGAGACCCGCGAAGAGGTTTTCACATATCACTGACTTACTCTATTTACTCATAAACTTGGGTTGATTTTTTTTTCAGGAAAATGGTATAACTCCAAGAGTATTTGTGAGGAGTGGGAGATTTTAATTATGAAATTTAGCGAACTTGCAAGTAAACTTGGTTCTGAGACCATCGCTTGTAGTCTGGAAAAAATAAATCATCTAGATCCAGATATTCAAGGTATAGCTGCAATAGATGAGGCCAAACCAGGTACTCTTAGTTATATTGAGGGTGCAAAATTTGCTAATTATTTAGAAACGACAGATGCTAGTGCTTTAGTTTTGCCAATGGATGAAACTCTACAAAATTTGGCAGGTGAGCGTGGTATTGGGTGGTTATCTGGTAAAGAACCGAGATTATTATTTGCTAAGGCGATCGCTCTTTTTTATCAACCTTTTCAACCTACTGCTAAAATTCATTCTACTTCTGTAGTTCACCAGACGGCAAAAGTAGGAAAAAATGTTTATCTTGGTGCTCATGTTGTGGTTGAGGCAGGGGTAAAAATTGGTGATAATGTTTATATTTATCCGAATGTGGTGATTTATCCAGATGTGGAAATTGGAGAGAATACTATTTTACATGCTAATTGTACCATTCACGAACGGAGTCAGATAGGTAAGAGTTGTGTAATTCATAGTGGAGCAGTTATTGGGGGAGAGGGTTTTGGTTTCGTGCCGACTCCCGAAGGTTGGTTTAAGATGGAACAGTCTGGTAAGATTGTTTTGGAAGATGGGGTGGAAGTTGGAGGTAATACTACTGTTGATAGACCTGCGGTGGGGGAAACTAGAATTGGTAAGAATACTAAGTTGGATAATTTGGTCCAGGTTGGTCATGGTTGTAAAATTGGTAAGAATTGTGCTTTGGCTGCTCAAGTTGGTTTAGCTGGTGGGGTGAACCTTGGAGATAATGTGATTTTAGCAGGTCAGGTAGGAGTTGCTAATCAGGCGAAAATAGGAAATGGAGCGATCGCTACTGCTCAAGCTGGTGTTCATAATGATATTGCTGCGGGAGAGATTGTTTCTAGTAGTCCAGCAGTTCCTAATAAGATTTATTTGAAAGCTTCTGCCATTTATAAGCGTTTACCGGAAATTTATCAATCTCTCAAGCAGATCCAAAGAAAATTAAATCTGAGATAGTAGCAGAATTATATGACCACTTAAAGATTATTCTTATGGCAAAACTTGAGGAAACTGGTATAGTCTGAATAGGTAGTAAAAATCCAATAGACATCTCCAAAAATTATCAAGCACTTACTGTAACTATCTTTGAGAGAGCGATCGCCAGCTCCTCCAGATAGTCATTTTTTATGATATTTATAGTATTACAGATAGTTATTGTT
>JAKQYE010000348.1 GCA_023356605.1 Trichodesmium sp. MAG_R02
TTCAACAGGTTTAAGGTCATACTCAGACATTTCCTCCAAAGCTTTAACCCAAACATCAGGATCAGGATCATCCAACGCCGCCAACATTCCCTGGAGTTGCCAGTCTGCCGGCGGTGACTCCTCAGAAGCTCGAACATGACCAAAATTTACCACCAACAGCACCAACAACAACAGCAGCAAAAAACGCAATTTACGGAGAAAGGGGTTAAACAGCATTGACTTAATCAAGGAATAAGGAATAAAATATGTATAACATATTATTAGGTTAACTGCACTTAGTCAGACATGAAATCCATAGCTAACCAAAAATCAAAATTCAAAATTCAAAATTAAGAACTTTGATACCCTCATTAGTTTGAGGAAATTATTTGACATTTATTGCCTATAAATTACCAGAAAAAAAGTTGAAAAATCGAAAAATTGAAAACTCAAAAATCAGATTCAAAAAAATCAAAACTTTGACACCCTCAGTAGTTTGAGGAAATTATTTTAAACTTGCTGCTAATAGACAGTAGTGTAACCTAAGTCAATTAAATTGTTATTAATAGATATAGTCATACAACAGAATCTGAGGGAATTAATAAAGACCATAAAAGTCTTGTAATTACCAGAAAAAAAGTCAAAAAGTGGAAAACTCAAAAGTAAGATAGGAAAAAAATCAAAACTTTCATACCCTCAGTAGTGTGAGGAAATTGTTTTAAAATTGCTGTTAATAGTCAGTAGTGTAACCTAAGTTGATTTAAACGGAATTAAAATTCAAAGTTTCTAGGATTTACCCTTGTCTTCTTTTAACATAGAAATCAAACATTAGTGGCAACAAAAACCAGAAGAAATAAACCTAGTAATCCGAGATTACCTAGGAGAAATTTTTAATGAATTATAAACAGAACTTACCCAGGGAAACTGAAAAACCCCGTTTCTCCTAGATATTTATGTGTTAAAAACAATAATTTACTGTAGAAACCAGGTTTCTTTGCGTAAGTCTCGACAAAGTGGAACATCTAATACTGTACATCAAGAATTTTTCCATAAATGTATGATTAAAGATCATCTTGATTGTCTAATTTTACTTCAGAAATGGGAACCTCGAAATGACATATTTTATAGTAACGTAATAGAAAAAATTATTAACTTAATAGATGAAAGAGATAACACTCAAGACTTACCCCTAGCCATAGCAATGAGTAAATGTGAAAGGAGAGAAATATGGCCCGGTCATCCTGACCCAGAATTAGATATATTTAAAATTCATTTACCCAGAACAACAAATATTTTAAAAAAGCGTATTCCTCAACAAAAATTACAGTTTTATGCTATATCTACTTTTAGTGTTTTACCTCGAAATGACCCCCGTCCAAGTCCTACAGATAAATTAGGTAGTCCCCACTCTATTTTACGGGAACCTTTGAAATAGAAACCTCATGGAATTATTTCCCCTTTGTACTCGTTAAGTAAAAGTCAGTATATGAAAAGTTAAAAGTCATCCATTCAAAAGTTAAAATCAGTTCAAATCAAAAAATATTAATTATTAGAATGTTAAAATCTATATTCAAACCCAGAAGTAATCAGGATTTAAAAGTCGAAAATCATTCCGGAGTTTTACGGGTAATAGGCGATCGCGCCGCTGGAAAAACAACTTATATGGCCGCTTTAGCAAGGTGGCCAAATGCCGGTATTTCGAGTCCGGTTGAGTTAGTTACTCCAGCAAATAAAGATGGAGAATCTTTAATTAAGCAGGCCCAGGATTTGATAGAAAAAGGGTTACAAATTGAACCAACACGTTTAGCTAGCGATGTGCTAGAAATCAAGGATTATAGTTTAAGAATTGTTCTCAAAAAACCAGATAACTTCAGTCTTTCAAATACCGTTTTAAACTTAGATATTAGCTGCAAAGATTATTCTGGAGAATTTTTCAGTGATGTACTTCAAGAAACAAATAGTCAGTTACTCCGAGACTACTTAAATGATTGTTTTCCCGCCACAGGAATTATGTTAATGATTGACGGTACAACTCATCGCAAAGACTTAGAATATGCCAGAGGGCTTGATCAACTCTTAGTAGCATTAGCAGGGGGGAATATTTTCAGTCAAAAACGACGAATTGCTTTAGTATTAACTAAATGTGAATTAGCAGATTTATGGGGAAATAGACACAGACCAAAATTTTTGCTAAAAGCCAGGTTTCCTACTATTTTTAAAAGACTAGAATCTTGGCAAGATTTGGGAATGGGAAATGTAGAATATTTTACAACTTCCGCTTTTGGTGTGACCAGAAATCAAAATAAATATTTTAAACCAAATTCTGAGCAAATTTATCGCGATCGCGGCGGGGTAGCATCTGTATTAGAAAACCCGAAAAAATGGCGACCTTTTGGTTTAGTTTCCCCCATATATTGGATTTGTACAGGTAAGCGGAACTTACATTTAGATCAAGATTAATATTACTTAATAAAAGGCAAAAACAAAAAGTAAAAAGTAAAAAATCAGGCAATATTTTAGATACATCTAGCCACTCAGTATTTACAGCACTTTTGACAGATAGTCAAGTAAAGTTAATTAACTATTTTACCTATTTATCATTCCCTAGAGATATAAAATTTTGTTTCTCATAAACTCTAAAATTGCTGTAATATGTGTTATACAATTTCTCAAAAAATCTTTAACCTATATCTTGAGTAATGTTACTTAAATATAACATTAATGCATGGGAATTGGCATTAAAAAAAAACTTCTGCAAAAGTTAGGTTTGCTTCAAAAGTTTAGTGGAATAGTTGGGAAAAAAATCCCTACAGATTATTTTTGTTTATCAGTATCGAAGTGAATTAGTATTAGCAAATGAAAAATATTGAAATTCACGAGTTTAGCACAGGTATAATTCCCGAAATATTACCCAATGGTCAATGGATTTCCCGAGGATTTAAAGTAGGAGAATACATGAATTTAACCATAGCTAAAATCCCCCATTCTGTAGCCAGAACAATTGCCAATAAAGGATTTGAAGTAGGCAAAGATCGTCATAGTCAAGGACCTACTTTTGTTGGCCGAGTTGTGTTGAGTATAAATAATAAAGAACCAGATTATTCAGTAGTTGCTGTAGTGACATCTGGGCAAGATGAATATGGGCGTTCTACTTCTTTTTATCGTTATTTTTTATGTGCTGGAAAAGATAATATTTGGCAAATATTAGATTGGATAAATACTCAGCAGCAACAGGGAATCAATCCAATATTTAATCCATCTGAAACTAAACAGATTGGAAAACCAAACCAACATCAAGTCACTAGAAAACCAGAAATAAACTTACCTACAGACTGGCAAAATTGGCTAAAAACTAAAACTTTGCCTGCAATAATTTCTACTGAATTATCTGACTTACAAATTATTAATAAAATGGCTGAATTAAAAGCCAATGATATCCCCATATCATGGGTTTATAATGTTGAAGCCCTTGAACGACCAGAACAATTTATAATTATTCATCCAGCCAATGCAGAAGTAGCAGCAAGTCTGACAAAAATACAGACAAAAATGATGGAAAATCCTGCTAATAATATCTCAAAATATATAGACAAAGCTGCTATAGAAACAGCAATTAAAGGATTAATTAGTGGCTCTCAAATTAAGCAAGAATGGATAGAAAATTTAGTTTTAAAATTACAGACTGGTCAAGTTACATCAGAATATTTAAATAATTTGTTTGATAATCTGGGAGCCAGCAATGGGGTAAAACAAGGAAATGCTAACGCTCAGATGATTAGGTTATTAACCTTAAGGGCAATTTTTATTCCTGAAAGTTTACCACAATATCTAAATTGGTTAAATATTAGCGGGGATAGAAAGAAAGAAAATGAAAAGCAAAAAATTTCCCTACAATTACAATTACAACTGAGAAATTATCAAAAATTCTTAGAACCATTAATCATAGTAGGAGCGAACCATGTCTTATCTCAAATCTTAGGAAAAAAAATATCTATTACTGCCTACTGTTGGCTCTTAAAAAACAAAAACAGTTTATGGTCAGCACATTCCAGCATAATTAAACAACAAGTTCGCCACGATTTAGAATCTTTAGGAAATAGTCTATTACAAAAAACTCCTAGTCAAAAAAAAGATGAATTAGTCTATGGAAATGCTACTTGGAAAAACCTAATTTCTTTCTTAAAATCTCGTCGCGATAGAATTTCCGTCCCCTATGGGGAACCCTCCAATTATTATCAACCTTTTGCCGATTTATTTTCTCAACTACCTGATTATGAGTTAGCAGCTTATTTCCACCAAATTAGCAATGGAAAAGTACCAAAAGAAATTTTTACTACCGCGTTTCCGAAATTAAAATCTACTTATGAAACAATTATTTTTGGATTAACTGTTCAGAAAGAATTAACTTTTTCTGACCTTACTACTATATTAATTAGAAAGTATGGACGACCAGTAGCAGTAACTGTTATAGTTATGCTTTCTCATGGTTTATTTTTTGCTTTAGGATATCAGGTAGGCAAGTTTAATAATGGAAATATTGCTAAACAGGAAACTCCAGAATATCCCCTTTCCTCAGAAGAAATATTAACCGATGTAGAAACAATTAATGTGAGTGAAATTCCCACAGCAAAAATGGAAAAAGCTCTAGACAAATTTCCCACGACCAAAAGTGTAATTCAAGAAATTGTCCGGGAAATTGAGGTAAAAATATTAGCTCAAAATTCTACATTATTTACAACAGAAGAGGCGCGTTTAGAGATTGTTAAAGCTATTCAGAAAATTCTAATTATTGATGTAAAAAATCAGTATTTTGCAGCGATTGAAGATGAGTTTATCGGGGAAAAAGATAAATATTTGGCAGCAAAAAAGCAGTGGATAGCAGCAATTTATTCCTATCAAAAAAAGTTTTTTAGTGATGGTTTTGGCTATATAGAACCGAATAAGAAAACGGCAGATAAGTTGAAGTGCGATATTGCAGATTTGTTAGAAATTAACTTACAAACACGGCCTCAACGTTGTGGATAAAAATCATAATTATAACAATTAGCTATCAGCAGTCAGTTAAGTCATCATTTTTCAGATTTTTTGACAAGCTTTTGTGCATTTAAACGACAAATTAATTGTATGCCACTATGCAGAAAAAAAACTTCTAAATTCTAGCTTACTAATACGCATTTTAAATAAGTCAGGACTTACGCACCAAGCGCTATATCAAGCATCTGTTACTTCAATGGCTTTCATCTGTATTTTGCTGATTACTAGATTACTAGTCTTTCAAGGAAACTGCTATAATAATTTAAAGGGTAATATCAGGAAAATTATTCTATAAAACCTGCCTAAGTTTGTAACTTTAAAATTAACATGAATTCAATAACTAAACCAACAGAAAAATCCTC
>JAKQYE010000349.1 GCA_023356605.1 Trichodesmium sp. MAG_R02
CTCCATGAACATGAAATGATGTAGAATCTAGGTGGACTGTGTTTGTCTCTAGCTGATAAATTTTCACTGCTTCTAACACCACAGACATGAAAATCTGATTTAATCCTCTATGATACAGTTGTTCTAATACCCGACCTAATTTATCATCTTTTAGTATTAGGCATGTTAATTACGGGTTTGGCTTTAGGTCATGGGGTAGTTTAGTCTTTTCAATGACCAAGAGGGGAGATACTCCAACCCTACTCGTAGAGGGGAAGTAGAGAATAGGGAGTTACGAGTCAGGATAAATGGCTGTTTGCCCACCAAAAACCCCGACTGTGGAGGCGGGGTTGGAAGAGTTGTCCCTTGACTTTTCTGTCATAGTCAGCCCGAAATACCAGATTTTTCAGCTTACAGCGCTACTTAATTGATGAACTACATGGTCATAACCAAAACTTTCTAGGGACGGGATGTTCCATAAGGGATCCCTAATGTGGTCTACGGAAATTAAACATAACCAGGACTTACGCAAAGACACTAATTGTAGTGGCAATATCTTGAAAAATACAAATTTATACGCTATATATAGCGGTACTGCGTAAGTCCTGAGTAATATTATCAAATTGATGAAATGGAGAAACCTGTGTCCACTCTACAGATACAACTTCGTCAAAGTCATCGCTGAAAGTAAAAGTTTCCGGCTCGAAAGATTTGCCATCTAAGGTAAAGGTCTGTTGTACGGAGCCTCCTTTTTCTAGTTTTCCTTTAAAAGTCACTTTAGCTACTTTAGGCCCATTTAGCTCGGTCAGATCAGACGTTTCACGGGCTGCCGCTACTTTGGCAGTAGTCTTACACTTGCCGACCCGTCCATTTTTTGTCTGGTGTATGCCCACCCGCGACTAATATAGTCATTCTGGTTAAGATTGAGACCTGGTCTTCCTGGCTTTAAAGGGTTTTAGGTGAAAAAGTGCCCCATTCTTATTTGGAATGACTATATATTTCCTGTGAATCAAAAAGCACAGCAACATGACCTGTGAAAAAAATCAACTAAAAAGTCGCCCGCTTATAGGCGAGGCTTTAAACCCAATTTTTTCGGTAATTCCACTTCCCGGTCCGTCGTTCTACTGAAAATTGGCAACCTTTAATGGATGCTCTACCAGATTTTAGTCAGGCGGTTAAAGCTTCTCAGCCTATGTCCATAGATGGAGTGGGAGATAGAGAAGAGGAAAAAAAGATTAATTTTTGAGTTTGGTTAAAAGTTTCAGGACTTACGCAACGGCACTATGTATAGTGGCAATATCTTAAAAATGATAATTTTTGACACCATATATAGCGGTACTGCGTAAGTCCTAAGTTTATAGTAATTTGAAAAGGTCAAGACTTACGCAAAGGCACTAATGGTACTGTAAATATATGAAATATTTATCAAAAACACACCGTATATAGCGGTACTGCGTAAGTCCTAAAGACATTAACTCCATAACTAAAACCCAAATTTTGTAGAGACATTATCAAATCACAAAACATTTTTCAAGTGTATAAGGGGAGTTATGCATAAATCGGATTTATGAACTAAAATTGGCAATTATATCCCATTAAATTAGGGTGATAAACCCGGTTGACTCTTTGGGGTGGGTAAGTTCTATAGCAATACTGAATAGGTGGCAACAAATCAAAAAGTAAATAAAACTTTTAAAACTCTTACCTATTCTCTGTTTTCTGTTTCCTGTATCCTAAAAAGCAGTAGGATTTTTGCCACGAACACTCATAGGATTGCTATATATAAATTACTTTTACTAATCAGAATAATCTTATTAAAAATGACTAATCAAGAACCAAAAAAAGTTGAAAATAGCACTGCTCAAACTAGACAACTATTAGGAATGAAAGGCGCTGCAAGTGGAGAAACTAATATTTGGAAAATCCGCCTGCAATTAATGAAACCCATAACCTGGATTCCTTTAATATGGGGAGTAGTGTGCGGTGCTGCATCTTCAGGAAATTATAGTTGGAATCTAGAAAATGTGTTGATGTCTGCTGCTTGTATGTTATTAGCAGGACCTTTGATGGCGGGTTATACACAAACTTTAAATGATTTTTATGACCGGGAAATAGACGCTATTAATGAACCTTATCGACCTATTCCTTCTGGTGCAATTTCTATTCCTCAAGTAGTGAGTCAAATTGTTTTTTTGCTACTAGCAGGAGTTGGTTTATCATATTTCCTAGATTTTGCCGCTGGTCACAAATTTCCAATTATTACTATACTTTGTTTATTCGGTGCATTTTTAGCTTATATTTATTCGGCACCGCCACTGAAGTTAAAACAAAATGGTTGGTTAGGAAATTATGCTTTAGGTTCTAGTTATATTGCTTTGCCTTGGTGGACTGGTCATGCTTTATTTGGAGAGTTAAATTTGACTATTGTAATTCTGACTTTATTTTATAGTTTTGCTGGATTAGGAATTGCGGTAGTTAATGATTTTAAGAGTGTAGAAGGAGATGAAAAGTTAGGTTTAAAATCCTTACCTGTAATGTTTGGCATTGGCACTGCTGCTTGGATATGTGTATTAATGATTGATATTTTTCAAGCTGGAGTTGCAGTTTATTTAATTAGCATTAAAGAAAATTTGTATGCTGTTATTTTGTTGTTAATGGTAATTCCTCAGATTACTTTTCAGGATATGTATTTTCTCAGAAACCCTCTAGAAAATGATGTAAAATATCAGGCAAGCGCTCAACCTTTTTTAGTATTAGGTATGTTAATTACAGGTTTGGCTTTAGGTCATGCAGGGGTTTAGTCTTTTCAGTTATCAGTTATCAGTAGTCAAATATCAGCCCCCCCCGAGGGGGGACATCAAAAGTGAGATTTGATATTCTCAAAACTTTGACGCTTTCAGTAATTTCAAAAAATTATTTAACTTTTAAGGTTGAAAACTATTTGTTATATCTTTACCTATGCGAGATTACATAAGCTTTGGAGCTAGCTTCGCTTCGGAGTGTTTCACACATATACCATGAGTGCAGTCTGTCTTCCCCTCCTGGAAGCGGTTAGGGGTTGGTTGACTCTAGGATCAGGGTTAGGGGTTGGTTCGGTGATCCTTGAAAAGACTTTTTCAGCAACCCCTAATTTTTAATCAGCGATATTGGCGATCGCTCTCCACTGTCAAAATTGAGGTATAATTTTTGGTAAAAATAAGAGTTCGACAGCATGTTAATCCTTTATCTAGCAAATATCAAGAGTCAGTAAGTATGCCAAATTTCAGTGATATTTATGCAGATGTGAACAAACCATTACATTTAGATATTGGTTGTGCTAGAGGTAGATTTTTATGGCAGATGGCACAGGTAGAACCTAAGTGGAATTTTATGGGTTTAGAAATACGGGAACCCTTGGTTATAGAAGCTAACAACTGGCGAGATGAACAGGGCGTAAATAATCTGCATTATTTGTTTTGTAATGTGAATGTTTCCCTGGGAAAAATATTTGAGTCTTTGCCAACAGGAATATTAAAAAGAGTCTCAATTTTATTTCCCGACCCTTGGTTTAAAAGACGTCATCAAACCCGTCGAGTTGTACAACCAAAATTAGTGGAAGATTTAGCAAATTATTTAACAGTAGGAGGAGAAGTTTTTCTACATTCTGATATAGAAGAAGTAGCAAATAAAATGTGCGATCGCTTCTCGGAGCATAGTTCATTTTATAGAAGTTCTAATGATTGGTTAAACGAAAATATTTTGCCAGTCTTATCAGAGAGAGAAAAGGCAACCAACATAAAAAATCAACCTGTGTATCGGGCACTATTTATTAAGTCAGAGGAACCCACCCCTAACCTCTCGGAGGAGGAGCAGAAATAAGTGAAAATTCGATATTTTTTGTTTCCTGTTTTTCACCACCAAGTTGGGAGTGAATACTTTGGGATATTTGATTTAATCAGGACTTACGCAGTACCGCTATATATGGTGCCAAAAATTATCATTTTCAAGATATTGCCACTATACATAGTGTCGTTGCGTAAGTCCTATTAATATTACAGAATATTCAAACCCATATTCCGCACTTCATCATGTAGTACAAAAAGATACATGAATTATCATTACTATTTTGAGCCAACAAATTAAACAAATTAATTCTATAGAACACGAAAAAATCAGTGGCATGAGTATTGTTGGCAAACCAGGGATTTATTTTGGCATCAGAACATACAGGAGGAAATACACTTCTGTTGTTCGCATCAATTATTTGTTTTAGCTCTTCAAGTAGTGCGATCGCTTATTATTATTGTTTCCCAGATAATATTTTTGACAACTTGAGGGTAAAAACTCTAAAATCAAGCTCCTTTCAACTCGAAAGTAATAGATAAATTAGAAAATTTAAATCGGGAAATACATCACTAGAGAAAAAAAGAAAAAGTTGCCGTTATTGTCGAGAATATTCAAATTACTGAAATCTGAGCGGCCCAATTTGATATATATATGAGCGCACCTATTGTCGAGAATATTCAAATTACTAAAATCTGAGCGGCCCAATTTGATATATATATGAGCGCTCCTTTTCCATTATGTTTATAGTATCATGTCAAGTTTTTTTTATCAACTACTTTAATGATATTTTTGATTGAGTTAATTTCAATTCATTCCCTCACTAATCACAGTCAAAAAAACTGGGAAATTTTCTCTCGGGAAAAATCAACTACTAATCGGGAAAACTCAGAATTTTACTAGCCAAAATCAACTCAAAAGGAATAGATAAATTAGAAAAGTTAAAATAGAAAAATTAAACAGAACAGGTATCAATAGTGAATACTTAAACGATGATAAAATAGGTCTACTCATGGATGATATCTATAAATTGGGACTAACAAATTTATTTATAGAGATCGGATTATTAGTTATTAAAAAGTTTAAAATAGACACCTTATTTGCTCACTTATATTTAACATCATTTCATCTACATGGGGAATATAATAATATTGAAATTGCTGAAAATGATCAAGAAAGACCAATATTAATTACAAAGGGATATTCACGTGACCATCGGCCAGATTTAAAACAATGTGTATTAGATTTGATATTTTTGTAGTGATAGTGGAATACCATTGTTTATGAGGACTGGTGATGGTAATGAATCAGATAAAGCAGTATGACGTCAAATTTTAAATGATGTAAAAAAACAAATAAAATTAGATAGTATTATGGTCTGTGATAGTGCCTTATTAAGCCTAGAAAACATCCAATTAATCTCAAATTTAAAATGGATAACTCGAGTTCCAATGACTTTAAAAAAGACTAAAGAAATAATTGGCTCTTACCTAGAAAAAGTAAAAGTTTCCCCGGAAACAGACCCGAAAATTCAAGAACTGA
>JAKQYE010000035.1 GCA_023356605.1 Trichodesmium sp. MAG_R02
CTGGTATGAGTCCAGAAGAATTAGAAATTGCCGATCGCCGTGCCATAGCATTGCAAGATGAAAAAGGAAAAATTACTTATGCTGAAGAAAAAGGAAGGCAAGAAGGAAGACAAGAAGGAAGAAAAAATGAGGCCATCGCCTTCATAATGCGTCTACTGAAAAAGCGCTTTGGGGAACTTTCACTAAAAATGATTAGCAAAATTGAAAATTTAACTATTGAAAAGTTAGAAAATTTGGGAGAAGACTTCTTAGATTTTAATAACATAACTGATTTAGAAAATTGGTTGAATCAGTAATAAGTATACCCTTATCCCTTAAGCCCTAATGTCGTCTTCGAAAAATCCCCAAAAATCATATTGCTTATGGGATAAGTGCCTGTGGAATTTTTTAAGATTATCAAAAGCGATCGCCTCATCCAACCTCTTGGCCTTTTTCAACTAATTAGCCTGGTTCAACAATTGGCCAACCATAAAATAACCAATTTAATCCCTTTTCCTCAAATCCCATATTCTTCTTCATGGTATCTCTTGAAAAAGTTTTTCTTCCAGAGACATCAAGCTTGGCAATTCCCGGTAAAAGTAGGCAAAACTCTTAGCAATATGACGCCTGAACTATCAACATTGGCGTTATCTCCCAATGGTTTGAGGAATATCCCCAAAGCGCCATTCCAATCTCTCGGCATTGAGTGACCGCAGTGCGGAAATTTAAAATGCTTTGAGCCTCCTAAGTTTTGATGAACATGGCCGCACTTTGTACAGGTTTTGGAAGTATATTCCTCAATTACATCTATTACGGTTGCCCCTGGTTTTAAACCATGGAACTTAAGAGTTTGTTTGAAACGATTATGTGCCCAATGAGTCCATTTCGCGAACTGTTTTTGAGTTTAATTTACGTTTCTTTTTCCTTATTTGGCAACCATTTGGGATGACTAAAAAGTAGGAATAAAGATAACGCTCTTCCTCGGTTGTTAACCATTTTGCTACTTTTTTATGGACTTCATCTATGAGGTTTTTGCACCTAATAAACAAGCTATTAATTTTCTGGCTTATTCGGTGTCTAAGGAAAACACTAAGATTGACTCCTTGTCAATACCTACAACTTAGAAATTCCATTCCATCTGGGAATCTCATAACTTAGAAAATCATAAGCCATATCAGTATTAGGAAAAATAGCCCGTGCCTCCAGTAGCAAATCATCCAACAAAATCGGATTTCCAGGAGCATATCTAGGACTAAAATGAGTCATCATCAAATGCTTAACACCTGCAGCCAAAGCCACCTGTGCCGCCATAGTCGAAGTAGAATGCAATCTTTGAAAAGCCATCTCAGCATCCTGATGAGAAAAAGTAGCCTCATGAACAAGTAAATCTGCCCCTTGTGCCAATTCCACTGCCCCATCACAAAACACAGTATCAGTACAATAAACAAACTTCCGGCCGATTTTGGGAGCCCCACATAAATCAGTCCCATTAATTTTCCTTCCATCAGACAAAGTAACCAACTGACCCTGTTTTAACTTCCCATAGATAGGCCCAGGGGGAATCCCTAAAGCCCTTGCCTTTTCCACATTAAAATGCCCAGGGCGATCCTTTTCCGTTACCCGATAACCAAAAGCAGTAACCCGATGCTTCAAATAACCACAACTAACAACATACTCATCATCCTCATAAATCACACCAGGCCTACTCTTATAAATTTTAATTGGATAAGCCAAATGAGTCTGAGAATATCGAAGACCAGCTTGAAGATAATCTTCTAAGGCAGGTGGACCATATAGAGTAACATTTTTAACATTTCCCCCCAAACCACAACTAGCTAACAACCCCATCAAACCAAAAACATGGTCTCCGTGCATATGAGTAACAAAAATACGACTGAGTTGACTAACTTTAAGTTCACTGCGCAGAAATTGATGTTGAGTCCCTTCACCACAATCAAACAACCATAACTCAGGCCGTTGAGACAGACGTAAAGCAATACTTGAAACATTACGCCCTCGCGTGGGGACACCAGAACTGGTTCCTAGAAAAGTTATCTGCAAAACCTAAAACTTCCTCAATAAAGTGATATTACCTTAGGCCAACTTGACAGTATGGCTTAAGCTTTTTGTTTCCTAGTCCCGGTATCCCATCAGATTCCACGAACTTTTTTTAGGAATAATGTGATTATTTTCTTCATTTTAATGAAAAATTGGAGTAAGTGATCATCCTTACAGAATAGCTTTTCTACAATATTTCTCAAGCTAATAATCTGATATGTTAAAGCGTTGCAGTTAAATTCTATGTGTATTGAGATTAGAGATTACCTCAAACTATTGTATTTATTCTGACTTTTTTTATATTAATTATCTCAAATTTGACACTTTACCATCACTACTGTGCGGTACAACAAATAACCTTCTATAATGATACAGGCGGGGGCTTTCTGCCTCTCAAATCTCTTCAGGTCTTAAAGTTGCTCCCAAGTTAAGTCCCTAACCCGACGGCCATCCTAGATAATGCTTGGCCAACAGCCAATATCATTTATAATTTCCTTAATGTCGCGATCATAGTGAATCGCAAATTTAGAACAGTATCACTCTCTTGCCCTAGAGTAATTTTTATAAAATGTCCCCAATTTGAGATAGGATTCAAACTAGGGAAATATCAGTTAATTTTGATTAACTTATGACCATACCACATCTACTCCATACTCTAATTGTCTCACTGACTCTCCCTAGTTAGCATCCAACCTTGAGATAAAATCAAAAAAATCAAAAATATGAGTTCTGGATTACTGTTTATTTCTTTTATTACTCGTACTACTAAGCCACTAAAACGCTATTGGTGGACATCTATTCTTGGGTGGGCACTAATGATAACCCCTGCCCAAGGCTCCCTAGTATTGCGAATTGCCATTCAAGAAGGGGTGAAACAAGTTCAAATAGGAAGTTCTACCAAAGCAATAGTTAGAGACACTACAGGTAGAGCAATTGGCGAATTAACCCCAAATAAAGGCTTTGCAGCAGAACTCCAATCAGGAAAAGTAGCTTTGGCTAACTGGATATCAGGTCAAATGTGGATCGAGCCATCAGCAGAAGGTTATGTATGGATAGGCGATCGCTGGTATCGAGGTCGCACCCATATTATTCCCCACAAAGGAGGTATCACTGCTATAAATTATGTTAACATCGAAGAATATATCTATAGTGTCATTGGAGCAGAAATGAGCAGCAACTGGCCACAAGAAGCACTAAAAGCCCAGGCTGTTGCTGCTAGGTCTTACGCCCTGAAGAAACGTCAAGAAAATATTAACAATTTCTATGACCTAGGTAATGACCAATCATGGCAAGTTTACAAAGGAATTAAAACAGAATCTCCAGGAACTTACACTGCTGTTGATGCTACCCAAGGCCAAGTACTTACCTACAATGGTCAAATTATTTTAGCTTTATTTCACTCATCCTCTGGAGGGCACACAGAGAATGTAGAGGATGTTTGGTCAAACTCACTGCCCTACCTTCGTGCTGTTCCTGACTTTGATCAAAATGCCCCGGTTTATCAATGGACTGAATCTTTTTCTCAAGCAGAACTAAAGCAAAGAATCTCAGGAGTGGGAAACATCATCTCTATGATCCCTCAAACTACTACTCCTCATGGTAGTGTCATTACTATTAAAGTTTTAGGAGATACAGGGGTTAAAACTATTAAAGGCACAGATGTTACAAGTGCTCTAAACTTAAAAAGTACCAGATTTATTGTTATTGCCAAGAAAACTGAAGGTCAACAAGTTCCTACCAGTTTCCAGATTACAGGAAAAGGTTTTGGTCATGCTGTAGGAATGAGTCAATGGGGAGCCTACAATTTAGCTCGGAACGGATACAATTACCAACAAATCCTATTGTACTATTATCAAGGTGCGACTTTAGCAAAAATCGACGTTCGATGACATACTGGTTCATCAAACTGATATGAAATGCCACATTTATGTCTTTTGATTTAATGAGGCCTAATGTTTAACTGCTTTTAAATCCTCAGGGGTCTTGGAGTCCTAGCCATGTCGATGGAACAGTTCTTTATTCTATCTTTATAGGTGTTTTCACCCCTTCAAACCTAAAAATCATCTGGTCAACCTCAATTAAATCCCTCATTTTGACTGACAAAGGCCATTTATACCTTTCCTTTAAAAGTTTAGTGGCCAACGAGTAGCACTACCACTTGATGATTTATATCTAGCCTTATAACTCTGCAAAATTATCCTATAAACGATTTCATATTTTTAGACAACAAATGCAGAAGTGGGAATATATATTAGTAGAAGCAAGCCTTTATTCTTTTGGAGATAAGCTGATTAGTATATATGTAAACAGTAAAGAATGGCGAGAATGGAAAAACAAAACATTATACCAATTAGTTAATTATCTGGGTGATGAAGGATGGGAATTAATAACTTTTAGTCATAATTCAAAATCTGAGGATAAATACCTCGTATTTAAACGCCCTAAAATTACAATCTAAATTATGGATACTTCACAATTTAAACTAATAAATATTTTAAGTATCCGATTGATTTAATGTTCTTTCCCATTCGGCATCAATTTTATCTGTCTGTTCAGCTTCCTGTTCTATGAGATTCTTTTCCGTTGTATAAGCTAAATTTTGATTACTAATAATGGTTTCTTTGGCAAATTCTTTAGCATACTCAATTTTCCGATTTAGGAGATTATTAGCCTGGTTTAAAGTCAGAGCTTTGTTTTGTCTTTGTTGATTACGTTCCTCAACTTTACTATTACGCCATTGCACCCAAAAATAACGAATTAATGGTAAGACTAAAAAACTAATACCATAAGCTAGTAACACAGGATATATAACTTCAACAAAAGCAATAAATCCCCTAATATTTTCTATCACTATATCATTTTCTAACAATGAACCTAAAACTAAAGCTCCAACAAAATTAACAGTACCTAATCCAATTGATAACATTATTTGACCCGAATTTGCGTCACTAAAACGCCAAGGTTTTTCCCTCAAATAAGCAGAAACTGGTTGAAAATACCACTCTTTTGATGTTTTTTGTAAATCCGGAAAGTGATACACAATTTGACCATGAGGACTAACTTCCGGGCGGCCATTGAAACGAGTTAACACTGGTAAAATATACTCCTCATATTCCAGAGCATATCCTTTTCCTAAATCATCTAAATAAGGAGCAATTTGTTCCGCAACTACCGCCCCTTTATTATTTTTAATTACAGTAGCGATCGCCTGCCAACGTTGCTCTTCTAAATTGTAATTAGGATTCCCATCTCCAAAAAGAAAAGAAAATATAGCTTCCAAAAAGTTCATCTCGTTTTCTTTACCTGGACTAGAATATTTATCTATTTGTCTTTGTTTTTTAATTTGATATCTATAGGGTTGATCGTAGTATCCCCAATCAAACCACCAGAACCAATAAGGATTAAATCCAAACCGCGGCATAAATACCATCTTATCACAGGAGTTATTTCCCCCTTCACCTGAGTCATTTCGTTCATTACTTAAATTAATTGAAATAACAATAACAGCAATAGCAACCATTATAATTATTACAGAAAGTATCAACAAAATCCCAAAAGAAATTCTAATTATATAAAACAATATACGCCAAACTTTTTCCCACCATTCTCTTAATCTTAATCCCCAAAATTTATTGCGTAAAACACCTCTAAAATTATTGGGAAATAAATAAGCAATTTCTCCTGATTCTGATACTTGTAAATGACCACCAGCATCTGTAGCTAAAGCTAATAGTCCTTGTTCGGCCACTTGGAAATCTAATCCAGCTTGAGCTACCACATCTCCTAGGGTAACACGGTAGTTTAAATTCTCCACAACTTTCATTATTTCAGGATTTGGATTCATAAAATTACCTCAGACTTAATTGACCTATTTATTTACTTAAATTATAGGCACAAAATTAATAATAGGTAAATATATCAAAAATCAATATTAATTCTGGGAGTAGAGAAATTGATTCTCTATGCTCTCTATTTAACTATCTTCATATAAGATATTTAAAGTTCAATTTATAGAACCCAAAATTCTATAAGGAAACTACTGGGATAGGAAGAGCTTCGATATATAGATGGTTAATATAGATGGTTATCTCGCCAAAAATTGTCAGCAACTAAGGTAAAAAGTCGTCAAATGAAATTAGATTGGAAAGAATTAGAAAAAGATGTAAAACAAAATCCAGAGTCGAGCGTTGTCAGACAGAGCTAAAAAATTTGGAGTTAATCATACAGCTATATTTTATGCTTTAAAAAGAATGAATTTTCCTTCAAAACAAACTTCGTTATAGAGAAAGAAATAGAGAAGAAAGGATAAAATATTATCAGCTTTCCCTCGAAGTTTTATCAAAAAAATTGGAAGTAAAAGCCTTGTATTTATTGATGAATCAGGATTTGAAGGTAATCAAGACTGTATTTATGCCTGGTCAAAAAAAGGGAAAAAAGTTTATGGTGAGCAAGAGGGAAAACGAGGTAAAAGAGAAAATTTAGTAGTCGGGAGAAGAAAAAAGGAAAAAGATTTAATAGCAACAATTATATTTAAAGATATTTAAAGGAACCCTAAAAGCCGTGGGATTTGAACAATGGTTAGTTCAACATTTATTACCATCATTAAAAATTCCCAGTGTACTGCTGCATGGATAATTCACCAATTAAACACGAAAAAACGTTATTAGAGAATTAGTAAAACCAGGGGTTCACCAATTACTATTTTGGCAAAAATACTCTCCTGATTTAAATGACATAGAACATTATTTTAGTGCATTAAAAAGAGCTAGAATGTATTCGCCTATCAATACATCTCTTGATGTAATTATTCGTAATTATTGTGCCAAATAGTGTCTCATTCTTATTCAAAATAACTATAATTGTGGCAATTACTCTAAAAATGCTAGCCGATGAAAGAAACAACCTTGTCTGCCTTATCTATGTGCTTTGAAAAGTGGTTTCAAAAATTTGATTATTAATGGAAAACTCTTGGCAAAAAAAGGAATTTCCTTATAATTTTGCCGGATTATTAGGAGAAAGTGAAAGGAAAAATATTGCTAAAATGAGTGACAATATTATCGGATCTTCAGATTATAATATACATCATTTTATTAGCTATGCTAAATGGCAATAAAATTCGAGAAATGAGCATCGCTTACAGATTATAAATCAACATAATCAAACTAGAATTAGAAATGGGTTGGTTCTTATTATTGACGATTATGGACATAGAAAAAGTAGTGATTTTACTGAGGTCGTTTACCGACAATATTTGGGAGAAATTGGTCAAACAGACAATGGGATAGTTATAGTTACAAGCCATTTATATGATGGAGTCAGAAGTCTCATTTTAGATCTTGAATTAAATCAAAGTTCATCATTTTTACCAGATGGAAAAGAAGATCAATAATTTGTAAAAAAACCTGAAGCACACACTCAAATTAATTTCCAAAACATTGTCAATAAAATATCGACCTGGTATAGTTTTAATGGATGGAGGTTATGGCAACAATTCCTCTTTTTTAGAGGAGCTAGAGAAACTATAACTCAACTATATAGGTAGTTTACCCCCGAATATAACTGTCGGTATTATCAATCAAAAAACAAGGTCTGATTAAGTTATAGTCATTTCCAATAAGAATGGAAAACTTTTTCTGCACCAAACGCGAGTTATAGCAATAAATACTTGTATCAATCTAAATTCAAATAACCATACATTATTTTTACCTCAAAAATATTTTCAAGAAATTACCTGAGAAAAAAATGCATCTAAAATAATTTTGGTAACGACTATAGAAGAAGAACTCGAAGCGATCGTCATGAATAGTAGTTATTGATTATTTAATCACAAATAAACGCTCTGGAAAATCTAACAGGAGAATGGCTCGTTAGAACATTTTCCAATAGAAACTATATTGAAAATTTTGGTAGAAAAGCTAAAGTATGTTTGGGTTTAGGAGAGTATAAAATAAGAAATAAAACCAGTCTCATTCGTCACTTTCTTTTATTTTTTACGGCCTCTAATTTCATTATTTATCTAGCAATTAATGGGAATACTTAAAAAAACTATGCTCAAAAACCTTTGACAAATTTTACAGAAACATGATTGAGTATTTCTCACAAGCATTTCTTAGAACTTTTTTTATTGGTTGCAAGAGCGTCAAGATATTTTTGCTCTGCATAAAGCAAATCTGGGATTGATTTGGGGATAGACTCAGGTATAATTTTATGATTATAATAGATTGAGGTAACTTTATTTTACTTTTTTCCTAAAGTCCAGCTATACAAATATTGTAACGTATTTACATATTTATATTAAACTTTTCCTATTGATATTTGCTAAGTCAATAATTCTGGTATTTGATAATATATAAATCCTATTTTAGTTCTCATATTTTCCGATGGTTATTACATTTTAAAAAAAAATTGCATCAGAATCCAATTAAGCATAACCTTAATTTATATATCTATATATCTAAATATAATTTGATTTTGAGTACATCCAGAAAAGTTGGGTATTCAAACTATAAACTCAAAAAAATTTTTGAATTTTAACTTAACTTACTTCCCTCAAAAAAGGAAGAATAAAAGTTAAAAGCAAATGTTTAATATTATCTTATTCCCTATTCCCTATTCCTTCCTTGAATAAATGCTTATATCTCTTCGCATTAATAACTTTGCTCTCATAGACCATCTCGACCTAAAACTAGGTTCAGGCCTGAATGTATTTACAGGTGAAACAGGGGCCGGTAAGTCCATTATTCTAGATGCTATTAATGCTACCTTAGGGGCTAAAATAGACCGCCGTATTATTAGAACAGGAGCTAGACGAGCCATCTTAGAAGCAACCTTTGAACTCAACCCAGCTTTAGCTCAATGGTTAAGTGCTCAAGAAATAGAGCCAGTAGATGGTACATTAGTAATTTGTAGTCGCGAAATTATTATGGCCCAAGACTCTCTGCGCACAAGGTCTCGCATCAATGGTATCCTAGTTAACCGGAAGATAATGGACCAACTTCGCGATCGCTTAGTAGAAATTACAGCTCAAGGCCAGACCTTACAATTGGGAAACCCTAATCTCCAAAGAGAATGGCTTGATTTATATGGTGGTTATTCCCTATTAAAATGCCGAGAAGCAGTAAATATTACCTATCAAAAAGCTCAAAAAGCTAAAGTAGCACTAGAAAACCGTCGCCAGTCAGAACAGCAACGTTTACAAAGAATAGATTTATTAGAATACCAAGTACAAGAATTAGATAAAGCTAATCTTATTGAACCTCAAGAATTAGAGCAACTAATACAAGAAAGTCAACGTCTTAGTCATGTAGTTGAACTTCAACATCAAAGTTATCAAATATATCAAGCTTTATATCAAAATGAAGGCGATAATTCAGCAGCAGCAGACCTTTTAGGAGAAGCAGAAACAACACTAAATGATATGGTTGGCTACGACTACACATTACAACCTATAGCAGAAATGATTAGTGAAGCTCTAGCTCAAGTTGTTGAAGCTAGCCGACAAATTAGCAGTTATAGTGAGCAATTAGAAGCAGACCCTCAAAAATTACAGGATGTAGAAGAAAGAATTCAAGAACTTAAACAAATTTGTCGTAAGTATGGTCCTACCTTAGAAGATGGTATTAATTATTATCATAAAATACAAGGAGAACTTAAAGAACTACTTGAAATAGAAGATTCTCTCGAAACACTAGAAAAGGCATATCATGAAGCTCAAAAAGAATTACAAAACAAATGTCACGAACTTAGTTTACAACGTCATAATGCTGCTGTTCGATTAGAAACACACTTGGTAGATGAATTAAAGCCTCTTGCTATGGAGAAAGTGAAATTTCAGGTAAAAATTACTTCTACTACTCCAACAACTACAGGTGCTGACCATCTTACATTTTGTTTTAGTTCTAATCCTGGTGAGCCACTACAACCTCTGAATTTAATTGCTTCTGGAGGGGAAATGAGTAGGTTTTTATTGGCCCTGAAAGCTTGTTTTTCTCAGATTGAAGCATCAGATACTTTAGTTTTTGATGAAATAGATGTAGGGGTTTCAGGAAGAGTGGCAGGAGCTATTTCAGAAAAACTACACCAACTTAGTCACCAACATCAAGTTCTGTGCGTAACTCACCAACCTATAGTAGCTGCAATGGCAGACCATCATTTTAATGTTAGTAAGCAGGTGGTTCAGGAAGTAGACAATGCTAACTCAAACGATCAAAACTCTGAGGAAAGAACAATAGTTAGAGTGAAAACCCTGGATAATTATCAACGGCGAGAAGAACTGGCACAATTAGCTAGTGGTAGACCATTCCAAGAAGCTATTGCTTTTGCAGAATCCCTTTTAACTCAAGCTGCAACTAAACGGGAAAAAAATTTGATTACCCCTAATTTGTAGTTCTGGAGGTGAGTATTGACATCCTCCCTGGCCTATAGGCCTAGGGGTTCTTACAAAGCTAAAGCTCTTTGCTGGGCTGCCCAGGCCTCCCTGTTCTTTTTTTGTTTCGGATTACTAACTGACCAATTTTTCAAATTCCGATAAGAGTCTATCAGGAACAAGAAAAATTATCTTTGCACGAATATTTACAGGCCTGGCCTCGATTTTACAGCAGTTTCCACGGGTTATGAGTACACTTAGAAATAAGAATTTGATGGTATAAATATGAAGTCATATCCACAAAATAGTTGCTACACATATTCGATCATAATATCTCAATTCCCATTTGTGGCCATCATATTTTCTGTTACTAAAAGTTTAGTCCATAAACTGGTAAAATAATACAAAACAGATGGAAATTTAGAACCATTAAAACCTGGGAACCCAAGGTTTAGTCACCAGAAAAAAAGCTAGCAAATCTTAATAAGAAGAAAATAAATCTTCTTAATAAAGAGCTAAAAGATTAATGCTAAGTATCCATAGCTACTTTTTTTTTGCCCAGAAATGGAATCTAAAATGTAAGAGAATCATTTGACCGATGAAAATATAGCAATAAGTTCTAGAAACAGAAATTGAGAAAAAACATTTGTTATGTTATACTATGCTGTAGTTTATTACAAAATTTTTATAAAGCCTTCATTGCTTAACATTAATTAACAAATTGAATCGAGCTAGGATTATACATAAACCTCAATCTTATAGGCAAAAAAGAGTACTCAATACCAACACTATACTTAATGAATTAAAGCATTATGACATCTGCATCTCCAGACCAAATTGCAACAGAGCGCACAATCCCAGTAGAGGCGGAAACAGTTGTAGAGGTTAGCAGCCATGATTTATCCCCCCCTCAAAATAATTCAGGTTATAAAAATCCTGAAATTAATAATAACAATGGAGATAATCCTAATGGTGAATCAATAGTTAACGAAGGTAGTGCAATAGTTCCTCCCGATTCGGGAGCTAATTTCTCAGAATTTCTGGCTCCCTTAACAAAAGATACTTTTGTTGAAGTTGTTAAGGATGTCGAAGAAAAGCTAAAGACAGTCAATCAAACCCTTGGGATGCTAAATAATTTGTTAGAAGCTCAGGGATTTGATGCTATTCTTCATGAAATGTTACGTTCAATTACTCTTAAAACCGGAGAATTATTGAATGCAGACCGAACAACAATTTGGTTATTAGATGAAGAAAAAAATGAACTTTGGTCAACAGTCGCTCAAGGAGCTAATGGAAAACCATTAGAGTTAAGAATCCCAGCCAATGAGGGAATAGCTGGAGAATCAGCTCAAGAAAAAAGACCCATTAACATATCTTATGATTTTTATCACGATCGTCGTTCAGTGAATGCGAAAAAACTCGATAAACAAAACGGATATCGAACCTACAGTATGCTAGTAATGCCATTGTTGCAAGAAAAAACTGGGGATTTAATTGCAGTTATCCAGCTACTCAATAAATTGAAAATAGGTGCAGAACAATATCAACTCTTAGAAGACAAAATAGATATTAGTGGATTTAGTAAAGAAGATGAAAAGGTCTTTTGGGAATTTGCTCCTTCTATTAGTCTGATATTAGAATCTTCTAAGTCATTTTATGCGGCTACCCAAAGACAAAGGGCAGCAGAGGCTTTAATGAAAGCTGTGGACTCTCTCAGCAAAAGTAGTCTAGACTTAGAAGATACTCTCAAGAAAGTTATGTATCAGGCCAAAGAACTGATGAATGCAGACCGCAGTACTATGTGGCTCATAGACAACGATAGAAATCAACTTTTTGCCAAACTCCTAGGAATTGATGGTAAGATGACCGAAATTAGAATAGATAAAGATAAAGGTTACGTTGGTGTCGTTGCTAAGTCTGGTGAACCACTGCTCATTCCCTTTGACGTTTATGAAGATTCCCGTTCTAGCCAAAGCAAAGAAACAGACGAAAAAACAGGTTATCGCACTTGCAGTCTATTATGTATGCCTGTTTTTAATGCTAATAATGAATTAATTGGTGTGACTCAATTAGTTAATAAAAGGAAACAAGGACAGTATCCAGCTTATAATCCTGCTAATTGGCCTAATGCACCAGAACAATGGAAAGCCAGTTTTAATAGTGATGATTTAGAGTTTATGAGGGCTTTTAACATTCAAGCAGGTATTGCCCTTCAAAACGCTATATTATTTGATAGAGTCAAACAAGAACAACAGAGACAAAAGGACATTCTACGGAGTCTCACCAATGGAGTAATATCTACTGACAAAAAAGGTAAAGTTATTGCTACAAATGAAAGTGCTAGACATTTATTAGGTATTAGTGGTACAAATATACTGTTGGGTAGATCTGTAAAAGATTTAGTTTGCCTTAAAGAAGGTGAATTTTCTAAATGGTTGGATATAGCACTTTCTCCTAATGAGATTAAAGAGTACCAGCAGTATTATCCTGATCAAACTTTGTTGCCTCAAGGAGACTTACCTCCTCAAAGTATCAATTTGTCAATTAACTCCATGGTTGATGTTTTGGAACCTGAGAAGATTAATGGTGTGTTGGTGGTGATGGAGGACATATCTGGAGAAAAGAAAGTTAAAAATTTGATGTATCGTTACATGACACCAGAAGTTGCAGAACAATTATTAGCAACTGGTGACACTGGCTTGGGAGGTAAACGTCAACAAGTTTCCGTGCTTTTCAGTGATATCCGTAGTTACACTAGTTTGACAGAAAACATGAGCGCTGAACAAGTGGTCACTATGTTAAACGAATATTTTGAAGAGATGGTGGATGCTGTATTTAAGCACAAAGGCACTCTTGATAAATATATAGGAGATGCAATAATGGCAGTGTTTGGTTCTCCGGCTCCCCTAGAAGATCATCCTTTGTGTGCTATGCGCACTGCGGTGGAAATGCGCCAACGCTTGCGAGAGTTTAATGAAAGGCGTCTAGCTAGAAAACAAAAGGCCATTAGTATTGGTGTGGGAATTCACTCAGATGAAGTAGTTAGTGGTAATATTGGCTCTAGTAAACGTATGGAGCTAACTTCTATTGGAGATGGTGTTAACTTAGCCTCTCGCCTTGAAGGTACAAGCAAACAGTATGGTACAGATTTAGTTATCAGTTATAATACTTATCAGCCTTATAAAGAATTGCTTTGGGTTCGCGAATTGGACTTAATTACAGTAAAGGGAAAAAGTAACCCCGTCAAAATATATGAACTTTTGGGTTTTAAGGAAGGTAGTTTGAAGCAGCAATTGACTGATAAGCAACATCAGATTGTTGGACACTATCATCAAGGACGGGAGTATTATTTGAAGCCATCCAAAGAGAAAAATTTAACAGATGATTCTATTAAGGAGGCTTTTGCATTAGCTGAAGCTGAATTTAGAGAAGTTCTGAATATTGACCCAAATAACAAAGCAGCTAAGTTACACGTGGGTCGTTGTCAGCTATTTCAGGCTGAACTTCCTTCAAAAGATTGGGATGGAGTCTGGAAGTTAACTGAAAAGTAAAAAATTTCTGATCAAAGAATGTTGCTTCTCATATTTTGAAAGAAACTAACCCTAGTTATGAATAATTATAATTACCACCACTCAGATATTGACTGGGTGGAAAAGGTTCATCAATTATTGGTTGAGATTGCCCGTGCTTCTCTTTCAGATCAACCTAAGCTACCACAAAATGTTGCTGAAAGGGCTCTACCACTGGCCAAAAAAGCAAAAAGTATCCAAGAAAAAGCTGATAGCTTAATTATTCCTTCAAATTCCTTAGAATGGGTGGGAAAGGTGCGTCAACTTTTATTAGATTTATCTCGTGCTTCCTTAGCAGATATACCAAGACTGCCTGTTGGTATAGGTCAAAGCTCCTTGAAGCTGGCAAAAACAGCTCAAGAGATTAAAGACAAAGTTGCTGAACAAAATCGTAGTTGTCAATAATAAAAGTAATGGAGAACCTAAACACGGTGTTTATTATACATATAAAAGTTATATTACAACTAACAATTGTAAGTTTTTTAGAAATTTCCTAAATATGGAATCAGATAGTCAACCTGCCAGTAGTTACTCAAATGATCAACCTCCTCAATGGATTACAAATATTTTGGGAACGGCGATCGCTGTATTAACTTTGGTACTGCCTTTATTGGCCATTACTTGCTATTCTCATAGTCATATCAAGGTGCCTCAAACTTCTTATGAATTATCAGGCTGAGAATGATTTCTAACTAAAGTTCTCAGAAACTAAGTTTCAATTTATATGAGATTTTATTGATGCTTCTTTTCTTTATAAGATTAGTAACTCGACTACAGTAATATATTTATCTACAAATATCAAGTGAATGATGTGGTTATTTTTCAATTTTGTCTCCCCAAAAGAGCCCACAAATCTTTTGTTTAAATTATGGTAAATATAGTTTTTTGATCATTCGTTAATTTATATGTAACAATTCCCATCTCTGAGTGAGGTAAAAAAAAATATTTTGTGCTGCGGGAGTAGAGGGAATGTATTAATATGTTTCGACCTTATTAACTACGAAGCCCTGCTTGAAAAGTTTAATATATACTTGATCACCAAACTGATATAACAGTGAGGGCTGACATATAGCAATCCTATGACTGTTTGTGGCAAAAATCCTACTGCTTTTTAGGGAACAAGGAAAAGGGAACAGATAATAGGTACAACTTTTAAAAGTTTTATTTACTTTTTGATTTGTCCCAACCTATGCGCGGACTGCTATATTTAAACTGACATTCTGCAGATCTTCATATATCTTGATGTATATTTATATTTTCAATTTCAAAGAGATTTAGACGAAAAATCTTCGTTCTAGAACTCAATATCAATAAAGTTTATCAATAACTAATTTTTGATTACAAAATTAGTTACAATATTAGAGGTATTAGGAGAAAAATGGCCATAGTTGATCACAATCTCAAGAATTAATTGAGGAGATGTTTGGTCTCATCCTTTGCTCAAAACTAATAACTTAGGGAATAAATATATACCCTTTCATAAATTATCTGAATGGTTTAACTATTTAACATTAGAGCTATTTAAGATAATAAAGTTATCAGACTATTTTTTTAATTAATTATTATGGACTCAATCTCAATTACCGGAATTCGATCCTACGGATATATCGGATTTTTTCCAGAAGAGAAAGTGTTAGGTCAATGGTTTGAGGTAGATTTAACTTTGGGGTTAGATTTGACTGCTGCTGGCAAAAGTGATGCCTTAGAAGATACTATAGATTATGGTAGTATAGTTAATCTTGTCCAGAAACTGGTGAAAAATTCTAAGTTTTCTTTATTAGAAAAAGTAGCGGAGGCGATCGCTACGGGTGTTTTAGAACAGCCATTAGTAGAGGATGTTAAGGTTAGTTTGACTAAATTAGCCGCCCCTATCCCTGATTTTAGTGGCAAAGTTACTATTGAAATTACTAGAGAAAAGAAGAAATAACCCAGTTAAAGGTTTACATCATAAAACATCCATAATGAGCTAGTTTTCTCAGTTATTAAGTAGTAAATTTTTTCTAGTTTTGGGGTTTAATTTGTAATAATTAAAAATTGCATATTTTGGCAACAATTAGCTTGATTATATTTATAATAATATCAGTTTTTTTCCACAGTGCAAAAAAACAATATTTATCAATTAATGATGCACTCAAACCGAGCTGTAGCCCTTCAGCGATTTGACATCTCACAGGCTGCTGCTACCCTTGCAGTAGTCTCGTACCCGACATTCCGCATATCTTCATATATCTTTAATTTATATTTATAGTCATTCCAAATAAGAATGGGGCTCTTTTTCACCTAAAACCCTTTAAGGCCAGGAAGACCAGGTCTCAATCTTAACCAGAATGACTATACATTTTCAAAGAGACTTATACGAAAAACCTTTATTATAGAAATCAATATTAATTGAAGATTATCAATAACTAGTTTTTTATAAGAAAGTTAGTTACAATTCTTCATGACAGTTAAAACCGATGCCCATAGCTATAAGGGTTTCAGGGATAATATTCGGGGCGATAGATTAGTAAAATCTATCAATTTAATATTAAGAAGTGGGGAATCTGGGTTATACTGGCCGACCTGTCCGTTTTTTGTCTCGGCATGCCCACCCGCGACTAATATATTTCTTCTTGTGAACTAAAAATTACGATAACATAACCTGTGAAAAAAAATCAACTAGTCGCCCGCTTATAGGCGAGGCTTTAAACCCAATTTTTCGGTAAATTCCGGTACTTTAAGTCTCTAGCTTCATTTAGAGGTACTGATAAGTGATAATTAATAACTGAAATGACATGACAAATAAAACTTCTGTTAAACAAATATTTTTTGACCGTTGGGCACCAAGTTATGATTGGTTATTCCCTTCTGTAGTTTATCAAGCTATACATAAAAGATTACTGGAATATGTAGATTTACCAAATTCAGCAAATGTACTTGATTTAGGTTGTGGCACAGGAAAACTTCTCCATCGTCTTGCTGTTAATTTTCCTACTCTTCAAGGTAATGGTTTAGACTTATCTCCAGAAATGATGAGTCAAGCTAATAGTCGTAATTTTTACCCACAGCGTTTAACATTTCTATTGGGAAATGCTGAAGAAATGCCTTTTGAAAATGATGTGTTTGATACTGTTTTTAACACTATTAGTTTTTTACATTATCCTCATCCTCAACAGGTATTTAATGAAGTAAATAGAGTGTTACACCATGGTGGATATTTTTATTTAGTTGATTCCTATTTTAAATGGCAAGATGAATTTCAGTATTTGAGTATTTCTCCTGGTGGTTTAAAACTTTACAGTCCAACAGCTCGTGAAAAATTTGCCCAAGAAGCGGGCTTAAGTTTACAAGCTAATTATTACTTATTAGGAGCAGTATTACTAACTATTTTTACTAAATAATTGTCAGATTATATATACAGCAGATTTCAGGGAAATAATGTACAGGGTAAATGATGAAAATTATGTAGTGCGGGCATTTTGACTGCCTAGGTCGACCTAGTGACAAGGTCAAGGGCTGTAAGTATGTGGCTATTAGCAGTCACTAATAAGAATATAGAACCCATAAAGCTGGCAGTGTTTATGAGCTTTGAATGTCAGAAGTAAAATAAGTCATACTATTTATAGTCATTTTAATTTAGGTTGATACAAGTATTTCTTGCTATAACTCGCGTTTGGTGCAGAAAAAGTTTTCCATCTCTTTTTTAAATGACTATAAATGAATAAATAATCAACTCAGATGGTAGAGAAGAGTAAATTGGCGATCGCTACCTCCCAACCTCAAAATCCCATTCCTTTTTAAATTGAATTATTATTCAATCAATTGAATCAAATTATGACTATATAGTCATTTTAATTTAGATTTAGACAATTATTTCTTGCTATAACTCGCGTTTGGTGCAGAAAAAGTTTTCCATCTCTTTTTGAAATGACTATATCTACCATTAAGCTTGTTTGTCACCCCCTGAGGACAAAGGCACATGGGATAAATCCCACACTTTGTTGAAGCACTACCTAACCCCTCATATCACAGTAGTGTGGAGGTGCTTGTTACCCCGTGAGGATATTATTTAATCCTTCTTCCCTAGTGAGAAAAAAATAGTTTTGCCAAATTGGTTGAACCCTTTTTCCTTCCTCCTTCTTATCGAACTAGAAAACCGAGCTCCTAGTGAAACTCGGTTCTGAACTAATATTAGATGGGGCACCGTCGCCCTTACCTACAAATCTAATAACCTTTTTCCATGAATAACCGCAGCAACCGTTACCATATCACCTTCAACCTTATAAAGGACTCGGTAACTGTAGGCATAATCTTGTCGATAACTTTCATCACCAAACTCTTCGACAACCTCTCCCCCTAAAGGATTACTAATCAGATTTCTAGTGACATTAATTATCCTGTGGACTACTGCCGCAGCATAGGAAACAGAGTCACGCGCTATGTAGGAAGCGATCGCATCCACATCATCTATAGCTTTAGAAGACCAAACTACTTTATAACCCATTTACTCAAAAGCCCTTCAGCTTCTTCTTGTGTAATTTTTCTTTCTTTATCAGCTACTTCTAAACCATGAAGAACCTTTTCAATTACATATAAATGATACTGAACATCTTCAAGGGAACAATTATCTGGCAATTTGCTTAATAGAGATTCTACTTTTTTCTTAGCGGTACTCATAAAGTTCATATTATTAAGTCACTGTTCCTAGGTGTACATGAGCCACTGGACAGCGACATCTGGTGTTTCCGATTTTCGTGATTTCCAGACACAAAAAAGCGAAAAACACACCTCTTCCCAGAGGAACCTTAAAAATATTCATCATTTATTAGTTGTAATTTTTTGATTTTGAAACCAGTGGGTCTCATATAGTTCCTTTAAATTAGATACTTTCATGTTCCAGTGCCTTTCGCAAAAAAATATAGTTCAGATCATCGCCGACCTTGGCCCTAGATAATAAAATAGGTAGTATAATTCATAAAAACTATAGTCACATAAGATAGAACTTTTGTCTTGTTGGTGTGACCATAACTGGCTGACATCCTCCTCAGCTTCTAGGCGCTGGGTTTCTTAAGAGCTATATCCGGCGGTTTGACATCTCACAGGCTGCTGCTACTTTAGCAGTAGTCCTATGCTGCCCGACCTGTCCGTTTTTTGTCTCGGTATGTCCACCGGCGACTAATATATTTCTCTTTGCATTTTCGTCTCCATCATGTTTAGTCTCACAATGTACGACATTCCCACTCACGAATTAATCAATCTAATTTTCCACCTTTAAATCTACAACAACAGCAAGTTTGGGATGTTGATTTCCAAAGGCTAATTACTCTTAGAGCGCCACCGTATTTTCCTGGTGCCTTTCTTCAGAAATAGCTCTCGATAATTTCCGATTCTTAACCATTCCAGAAACTTATCTAACTTCTAAAACAATTCTTGGGTTGTTACAGACATTTCAGTAGATAATTTGTATAGAAAATCTCTCCTTGTATCTTTCAGTTTGCTATCTAGTTTTTTCATATCCTTCAGAACCCTTAGTTTTTTTTAGATGATGACCTACTTAGTTTTCGGTACTTCTCAATTCGTTTCTTCAGTGGTTTTAGTGCATCGATTTTTTTACCATCTGGGGACGTTGCATAAGGGCGTCCCTACAGCTCGCTTTAGTTTTAATTCCTAAATCTATACCTACTAAATTATCAGTTTTACGCAAAACTTCTACTACAAAACTTAGGAAATATCCACTAGCTGAATCTTTGATTACTTTTACTGATGATGGAATAGGGGGTAGTTCCCTTGACCACACAATTTTCAGCTTTCCTATTTTAGCTCAGTTGGCCATTAGCTGACAAACTTTAAATCTAGCTGTTGGCTTTGACTTTCTACTCTTAAACTTAGGAGGTCTTATAGTTTTACCTTACTCTTTTGCCTTGAGTTGATTTAAAAAAGTTTTGATAACCCTGCTTGAAATCCTTTAAAGATTGCTGTAATGGTATAGTAGAAACCTCTAATAGCCAAACTATTTCCTCAGTCTTTTTAGCCAGAGTAATAAACTGTTTTTGCAGTTTAGAATTAGTCGTTTTTTTCTTTCAAGGTTTGTACTTTTCCTGACAGCAAGCTAGACTGTAATTCCAGACAACACGGACACAACCTTCAGACCCTTGCTAATCGGTGTTCTTATCCCAATGTAGGATATATACGGTACTTAAATCTGGCTTTTATATAATGACTTTTGAACTAAAAAGCATAATAACATAACCTGTGGAAAAAAATAAACCAAAAAGTTGCCCGTTTATGGGCGAGGCTTTGAACTCAATTTTTCGGTAAACTACAAAACCCTAATTCCTATAGCTAAAAGCATTTGGGATGGCTTTTTTCATTATGTTTAAAGAACCATTTACATTGGCATTGATTAACCTTCCACATCCTGGGCGTTAAAATTTGTCACTATGTGATAAAACGTAAATTCTCCTCAAATCAACTATTAGGTCAGAGTTAGGAGTTAGTTGACAAAAATTAATATAGTTAAGCTTTTTTTGTGCTTACCTACTTAACCTCTTTGATGACTAACCAGCTCCCCATCAGTTCAAAAGCTTTATACACTATCAAGAGCTTATCAAACAACAGATAAAATAACAAATAAATAGGGTTGGCTGATTAATTATTAAACCGATATTCCGCAGATCTTCATATATCTTTATGTATATTTACATTTTCAAAGAGACTTATACTAAAAATCTTCGTTCTAGAACTCAAGGTCAATAAAGTTTATTAATAACTAAGTTTTTATGAGAAAATTACTTACAGTTCTTTGTCATATTGAAAATTGATATCTATAGCTATAAAGCTTTCACGGATAGCATTCGGGGCGATAGATTAATAAAACTTATCAATTTAATGTTAAGAATTGCGGAATGTGGGATTAAAAACTTACACAGTAAAGATTTAAGGCAAATTCATTCCCACATTGTGCCCGAGTGAGTGTATTGATTGGTACTTTTTCCAGGCTTAGCACCACTTGAACTGATGATACATCAGGATTCTATAGTTATTCAGCCAGCCCTAGCTATAGACCAGACTGACCCAACTACCACCATATATAATAGTAGGGGTTAACAGCTAATCCCTACTGTTTATGTATAAATTTCATATGGGTAGTTAACATCCTCCACGGTCATTAGGCACGGGGAAACAACCGAGCCGTAGCTCCGATGCGGGTTGACGTTTCACAGGCTGTCGCTACTTTGGCAGTAGTGTTACACTTGCCGAGCAGTCCGTTTTTTGTCTTGGTAAGCCCACCCGCGACTAATATATTTATTGTGAACTCAAAAGCAACAAGGACTTTTTGGCAGTGAAAAAAAATCAACTAAAAAGTCGCCCGCTTATGGGGGAAGCTTTAAACCCAATTTTTCGGTTAGTCCTGATAGATATAGGGGTTTAAAACTTGACCCAAAACCCTTGTCAATAACCACCCTTTTGGATAAGAAATCAAAAAACAACTTCAGTATTTTCAGCTAAAAGTAATGATAACTGATAACTGAAATAACCTTCTAATTAGGTTAGGTTCAAGATATTAGGCAAAATCCTCGATCCTTGAAGAGCAAGAATTTTCTATACATAGAAACCTAGAAATCTTCTAAGTTAGCGATCGCCAAAGTCATCTTCTGAATTACCTCTACCACAGGTATACTCCCCAATTCACCAGCACTACGAGTCCGAATACTCAAACTATTAGACTCAACTTCCTTAGCACCCACAACAGCCATAACAGGAATTTTGGCCTTCTCCGCATTACGAATCAACTTACCCAAACGCTCATTACTAATATCCACCTCAGCACGAATACCTACTTGACGCATCTGCTCGGCAACCTTTTGAGCAAAAGGCAAAAATTGAGAATTAACTGGTAAAAGTTTAACCTGGGTAGGAGACAACCACAGAGGAAAATCTCCTGCATACTGCTCAATTAAAATTCCAATTAACCTTTCCAAGGAACCAAAAGGTGCCCTATGAATCATCACGGGACGTTTTCTCATTCCATCTTCTGCTACATATTCTAAATCAAATCGTTCAGGCAAGTTATAGTCTACCTGTACAGTACCCAGCTGCCATTCTCGCTCCAAGGCATCCTGGAAAATAAAATCTAATTTTGGACCATAGAATGCAGCTTCACCAATACCCTCAAAATGCTCCATACCCATCTTTTCCACAGCTCGACGAATTGCACCTTGAGCTTTTTCCCAAGCTTCATCAGAACCAATATACTTATCTAAATTAGGGTCTCGGAAACTTAATCTAGCCTTAAAATCATGTAGTCGTAGATTTTTAAATACAAATAGTGTCAAGTCCACCACATTGAGAAACTCGGCATCAAGTTGTTCGGGTGTCACAAACAAATGAGAATCATCTTGAGTAAAACCCCGGACTCGCGTTAAACCGCCTAATTCCCCAGATTTTTCATAGCGATAAACAGTACCAAACTCAGCAAGTCGTATTGGCAACTCTCGATAGGAACGTAATTCATTTTTATAGATTTGGACATGAAAGGGACAGTTCATTGGTTTTAAAACAAAACCCTGTTCGAGATCTTCTGCTTGTTCATCCTCAGCCATCATCGGGAACATATCCTCTTTATACTTCTGCCAATGTCCGGAAGTTTTGAATAAATCTATTCTGGCAATATGGGGAGTATCTACAGGCAAATAACCCCGTTTAAGTTGTTCTCGTTGGAGAAAGTCTTTCAGTGAATTCTTTAACATTGTACCTTTGGGAGTCCAAATAGGTAATCCCGGTCCAACGAGGTCGGAAAAAATAAACAGTCCTAATTCTTTACCTAGTTTACGATGGTTTCTTTTGAGAGCTTCTTCTTTACGTCTTTTATATTCAGTTAGTTGTTCTGGAGTTTCCCAAGCAGTACCATAGATACGTTGCAATTGGGCTTTAGTTTCATCTCCACGCCAGTAAGCACCTGCAACAGTTTCTAATTCAATCGCCTTGGGATTAATTTGCTTTGTACTTTCAATATGAGGACCTGCACATAAATCCCACCAGTCTTCACCGAGATGATAAATCGTAATTGGGCCTTCTAAATCTTCAAGAATTTCTAATTTATAAGGTTCTTTAATTTCTTGAATTCGACGTTTAGCTTCTTCCCGGCTAACTTCTTCTCTAATTAGTGGTATATCCCGTTTAATGATTTTTACCATCTCTTTTTTGATGGCTTTTAGGTCAGCTTCGGTAAATGATTCTGGGGTATCAAAGTCGTAGTAGAAACCATTTTCAATCCATGGACCAATTGTTACCTGGGCTTTCGGAAATAGCTTTTGTACGGCCATAGCCATGACATGAGATGTGGTATGGCGAATTTTTTTGAGAGTTTGGGACTCGCTAGTACGTGGTAAATGAATTTTTTCCGGTTTTTCGGGAGTTGGACTAGATTCTGAGCTGGACATTGGCTGTTTATTCTGGGATTTTAATGTTATATATTTTTACAGAGATGGACTTACATATTAATTTTAGTTAGGTTATCACAATATAAGGATTTGAAGCATCAAGTAGTAATACACATATTACATTATATATTGTTATTGCTATATCTAAGGCTTGCTCAATAAATATAGAATTTTGATAATACATCACTTTAAGTGCTAGCTTACCTTAGGACAAAATACCAATAAATCACAAAATGTAATATTGGTGGACCTTGAGATTTTTCCCGACCTAAGTGGGAAAAATGCAGAAAAATTAACATACTACAACCATTGCTCATTGCCCACACCCCATCTGCGGCCCTAACTAAATGACTTTTTGAGCAAACCCCATCTAGTATTTTTGTCTAAATTCCCATCTTCTGAGTAAAGAGTCAGACATTAATTGTAGTTATAGTTACTAAATCTATAGAAAAATATTTCTTGACCTAGTTTTAATTAAGGGTCACCGAACTACAACACCCATTATCCCATTGCTCAAAGCGTTTGGGACTGCTTTTCGTAATATGTTTAAACTTCCGTTGACATCAGCATTGTATTTGAGACCATTTGAAGCTTTATAAAGTCTTCTTCTCACATCATATCCACTAAATCTATATTTGACACCTTTTTGATAAACTGGTGAATCGTCCAAGTCTAAAAAACTAGCCATTGAAGTATAACTCTCTTCATTAATTATTACTTTTATTCCTACTAATTTGGCTTTGTATTTTAGTTGTTCAATTGACTTCAAAAAAGGAATTTGAACAAAATTTTGATCGTTTTTTTCCCAGATTTATACCTTGTTTCCAGTTAGGGTTATTTCCTATTACTAAAATCCCTATCTGGTTCTCTATCAGACCATTAATAATATATCTGCTAGTCTTATGTAGATAATCATCAATCTTTAATTTTTTTTGTCGATAATCTTTTGATTCGATTACTACTTTTAGCATCCTTTAATTCCGATTGTAGTTTACCCTTTTTCTTGTGATATAATTGATTTATTTGACTGGTCTGCCGTTAATAATTAAGGGTTAAAACCTTTATTGATTTGATGTTAAATTCCCCAAATTATTCACTTACCTTATCTACAGAAGCTACGTCATATTCTGACAAATTTAATTTCACTTCAACGGATGTAAACCAGTTATATAACATAGTAATTAACCAGAGGAACAATTCTTACTTGTTCTGTGAGAATCATAATTGATTTTACTTTCAAAAAATAGCTAACTTTTTGATAGTAGTATTTTCTGCTTTTTTACTAATTGAGGTTTATTAATCGCCTATTTTGTATAAACTAAAATATTCCTCCCTTTCTTTTTATCTTTATATTTTGGCAATTTAGGACGGCTTTCAAACTGACTTTGGCATTGATTATAAGCTCTTATAGCTTTTAAAAAACTTTGCCAATTTTTATCTAAAATAATCAAAAACTGCTGAGAAACTTTTGCTGGTATTGCTTGATAATCTGCTCCCGACTGTAATAACTTTTGAACCTTGTTATAATTTAGATAATTTCCTTTATTAATAAACTCTTGTCTAACTATCCCAATCCGCGCATAGGTCGCAACAGATATAATAATAATAACATATCCACTTCTTTAATAAAAAAATGAATATTTTAGATGAACTAGACGATTTTATAAATCAAACATGCATAGTCAAAAGAAATAAAAAGAGCCAAGGCACGTCAAAACGATTTTATCGGGAAAATCCTACCGTGAAAGTAAAGAATTATTGAATGTAACTCAGCAGTTTTATTAGTGAATGGAAAAATCAAGTAATATTTCATGGTGTAGAAAGTTTAAAACTTCAATTATTTTGTAACAAACGGTTACTTAAAGGCTATTGTCATTGACTCCACTACCTACCTCTTTAACAACCCTGACAACAGAATAACCTTTGAAAGAGTAATAATTAAGTAGTCTTTCAGCTTGAGATTCAAGATTAGGCAATGAATAAATAATCAACCTAGATGGTGGATAAGAGTGAATTAGCGATCGCTACCTCCCAACCTCAAAATCCCATTCCTTTTTAAGTTGAATTATTATTCAATTTATTATCTCAAATTATTACTATTATCTACCATTAAGCTGACTTGTCACCCCGTAAGTTAATTCCCACTAAATAGCATAACCTTTACAGCACTTTTTGGGAAAATAAAGTCAAGCTTAATATTCATCTATTTTACTTATTTTGATTTTTCACTATTTCCTAAAAATTTCAAGATTTTCGCCAAAAACTAAAGGTTTCAAACCTCCTATTTCAAAGACATAGAAAAAAATCTCAGAGAAATTTTAAGCCTCTGGCTGAAGCCATAGGTACCTATTACTCATAACTGAAACCACTTTCAAAACGACAAAATTTATGTCATTAATTAGATACTTGTCTAGCAGTTTCTAACCAAGTATTATATTTTTCCTGATTATTTTCTACCCATTCTTGAGCATGACGCCAAATATCTTCTTCTTTGTCTTCACCCTCTTTAATACGTAAACTTTCCTCATTCATATCTTCTATTGGAATTTTGACTAATTCAAACCATCGCTTAGCAACTGGGTTAGCTTCTAGAAATTTTTTATTAGCTACTATACGTTGTTGAACTATGGGAAAACCAAGGTTTTTTCCATCTACTGATGTATCTTTTTCTGTTATATTTCCCATAGACTTTGGCAGGGAGGTGAAAGGTGCTTCCAAAGAAACTACATCTTCTCCTTGTTTTAACACTGTAGATATCCAGTGAGGATCATAAGCATAATAAAGAATAGATTCTCCTTGCTTGTAGCGAGTTATCGCATCTGCCAGAAGAATTTCATATTGTCCTTGATTATGTTCTACTGTATCTTCTAGCCCATAAGTTTTGAGGTGATGGTTGATGACTAACTCGCAAGACCAACCAGAAGTACAACCTACTAAGTTGGCTTTGCCATCTCCATCCGAGTCAAAAAGTTTCGCTATTTTTGGATCTTTTAATTGTTGAAGGCTAGTAATTTTATATTTATCCGCTGTTTTTTTGTCAATTTCATATTTTTGTATACCATCAGGGGTCAAAGTTCCAACTGCCTCTAACTTTTCTTCACCACCAGAATTTTCAAAGTATTCTTTATGTTGTGGATCATAATAAACGGTACTATAATCTAGCTCTCCATTAGCAATGGAAATATAAATGGGAAGATACTCGATTTGTTTTGGCTTTTCTATTTTGTAGCCTAATTTTTCTAGACCTATATTGACAATATAAGTTTGAAATAATTCCAGTACCCAGCTGCTACTATTGGCACTACGGATAGTAACTGTTTGTGAACTAGGAATTTGTTGACAAGATGTGAAAATTATTAATATACTGGTAAAAATTGCCCCTAAGATTATTTTGAGGTATCTATTGTTCATTTCCCTTAAATTAAATACAGTTTAAGATAATAATTATAGGAATGAGAAATTTTGTTCCTGATTATAAGAAAAGAAAGTCATTTCAGTTATCAACATTCACTACTCAGATCAGAGGTTTTAAATACTGAATCTAATATTTTTCTTATCCCCTTAAAACGGCAGATTTAAGAGCTATTTTTTTGGTTAGAAAAAATTCTATCTTCATAAAAGGAGAGGTTCTTTCTCAATATAGCAATCCTATTTTACTTGTGGCAAAAATCTTACTGCTTTTTAGGCAACAAGCAACAGGCAACAGGCAACAGTCAACAGGTAAGAGTTTCAACTTTTTTATTTACTTTTTGATTTGCCGCAACCTATTTGGGATTGCTATATGAATGTTCGTGGCAAAAATTCTACTGCTTTTAAGGGAACAGAGAATAGGTAAGAGCTTTAAAAGTTTTATTTACTTTTTAATTTGTCGCAACCTATGCGCGGACTGCTATAATATCAGGCTAAATCGGTATTTTCGCAAAGGATAAGTCGAAAATAGCATCAAACTCTATATGTAGCAATTCTAAATCGGTTGTAACAAAATTCCATCTTGAAAAAGTTTAGGAAAGTAGAGTTTCCTCACTTTCAAGAATTTAAATATTGTAGCTTAACATAGTATCATCTAATCCTAAAGTTGCAGCAACAAATTATTATTTTGTCTTTTTCTATCCCCCCCTTCTTATGTTAAGCGAGAAATTTAATTGCCTGCTTGTCTTGCTATTTCTAACCAACTATCATATTTTTCCTGATTATTTTTTATCCATTCTTGAGCATGACGCAAAATATCTTCTTCTTTGTTTTCACCTTCTTTAATGCGTAAACTTTCCCTATTCATATCTGCTATTGGAATTTCTACTAATTCAAACCACTTTTTAGCTACTGGATTAGATTCTATGAATTTTTTATTAGCCACAATGCTCTGTTTGCTTCTTGGAAAACCAAGATTTTTTCCATCTACTGATGTATCTTTTTCACTTAGACTTGCCATATTATTTGGTAAAGATGTGAAAGGAACTGTTAACCAAACTACATCTTCCCCTGGTTTTAAAACTGCAGATATCCAGTGGGGATTATAGGCATAATAGATAATAGATTCGCCTTTCTTATAACGAGTAAGAGCATCTGCCAGAAGCACTGCATATTGTCCTCTATTATGGTCTACTGTATCTTCTAGTTCATACTCTTTAAGTTGATGGTCTATATTTAACTCACAAGCCCAACCAGGATTACAGCCAACTAAATTTGCTTTGCCATCTTTATCTGAATCAAAAAGTTTGGCTATTTCTGGATCTTTTAATTGTTTAATATTAGTAATATTATATTTATCTGCTGTTCTTTTGTCAATTTGATATCCTTGCTTTCCTGGGGGTGTTAACAATCCAACTGCCTCTAATTTTTTTTCTCCACCAGCATTTTTGAAGAATTTTTCATGTCCTGGTTGATAGTAAATTGTGCTGTATTCTAAGTCTCCATTGGCAATAGAAATATAAATTACTGGATAATCACTTTGTTTTGGCTTATTGACCTTGTAGCCTAATTTTTTTAGACCAATATTAACAATTTCAGTTTGAAATAATTCTTCTACCCAACCACTATTATAAGCACTATTAATGGTGACACTTGAGGAATTGGGTACTTGTTGACAGGAGGTAAAAATTATTAATAGGCTAGTTAGGATTGTGCCTAAGATTATTTTTAGCGATCTTTTTTTCATTTTGTTTAGCTCAAATAGAGTTCAAGATAACAATTTTATTATGGAGTGATAAATTTTGTTCCTGGTTATAAGATAAGAAAGTAATTTCAGTTATCAGTATTAACCCCTAAAGCCAGAGGATTGAAATACTGAATAGAATATTTTTATCCCCTTAAAAAACCAGTATTGAAACCTTATTTTTGGTCACAAAAAAAATTATATCCCACATTCCGCACTTCTTAAAATTAAATTAATAAGTTTTATTAATCTATTGCCCCGAATGCTATCCCTTTCTGTTATATTTCTCATGTCTGGTAAAGAGGTAAAAGGCACTTCTAACCAAACTACATCTTCACCTGGCTTTAAGATAGCAGATATTCAATGAAGATTATAGGCGAAATAAAGAATAGGTTGGTCTTGTTTGTAGGGAGTTATAGCGTCTACTAAATGTGAAAATTATTAATATGCTGGTTAGAATTGTTCCTAAAATAATTTTTAGAGGAGATTTTTGTTTCATTTTGGTTGGATTGGCAAATTTTACTGTTTGTTAAATATTTAATTTTCTGATAATTTTTGGGTTGATGAATAATCCTGAGGTTTACAGTTCAGGGAATATAACTTGAACTTAAGCTTTCCCTTAAAATTGCCCTAAATATTAAACGGTTTTAGACCTAGCAATCTTATCCGAATAGTGAAATCAATAGGTGACTAGAAGGCAGAATTAACAGGAGTTTGAGTTATTTTTAAGTTTAAGAAGATTAGTAATTTTATATGCCACATTTAGGATTGTTATAGAGTTTTAGATAGAGATTTGGAATGTTGCAATTAACATATCAAATAAAGCATTATGGGAGATGGGAGATGGGAGATGGGAGATAGATATCATCTTACCTGCTTGTGGGGACGTAAAACGTTAGTTTAAAGCTCCCATTATAATTTTAACTTAACACCAGAGAACTTCACAATAATAACTTAATAGCTTATAGCTGATAGCTGACAGTTGAATGTTTAGTTATAAGTTTAGACTCCATGCCTTAAATTAATCTCATTTCAATTCCTATTTTTTTTCTTGAAATTAGGATACAATGGAACTTTGTAGTAAAAATTTTACAATTACAGTCATGGCCAAAAAATTACAGGTAGTATTGAATAAAGATGTTAACAAGTTGGGAAAATCAGGGGATGTTGTAGAGGTAGCTCCTGGTTATGCCCGTAACTATTTAATTCCTAATAAAATTGCTTTTCGTACTACTCCAGGTGTTCTTAAACAAGTAGAACGTCGTCAAGAACAAGAGCGAGAAAGACAAATAGAATTGAAGCAAGCAGCAGTAGCTCAAAAGACTGCTTTAGAAACAGTTGGTCGCTTTAAAATTGCTAAACAAGTTGGTGAAAATGATGCAATTTTTGGTACGGTTACTGATAGAGAATTAGTAGAAGTAATTAAGGCAAGTACAGCTCAAGAAATCGACAGACGTGGTGTTACTTTGCCAGAGATTAGCAAGATTGGTTTCTACAAAGCTGAAATTAAACTTCATCCAGAGGTAACTGCTGAAGTGGAAGTTCAAGTTGTAGGTAGTTGATAGTTATCAGTTATCAGTTATCAATTAAATTATCAACATCTATAACTGATATCTGAGGCACTTAATATTATTAAAGATATTAGGTTTCATGTGAATTTTTTTACTTTTATTACCTGTTATTTTTATGGGAAATCTCTCTATTGTTTTTTCCTCCTTTAAAGGTAATAAAGGTGAGACAGCAATCTCAAATAGGTTGTGACAATTCAAAAACTAAAAATCAACTCCGAAACTCTTGCCCATTGCCGCCAAACCTCCATCTCAAAAAGCGGTAAGATTTTGGTTGGAAAACATAAAAATAGGATTGCTATAGTTGAACGCTAGATCCTTACAAAATAATTTTTAGGTAAATCTATAGATAGATGCAGAGCGATCGCCTACCTCCCCAAAATATTGAAGCGGAAGAAGCTATTTTAGGTGGCATTCTTCTTGATCCAGAAGCTATTAATCGAGTCACAGAATCGTTACGTCCAGATTATTTTGCTATTCAAGCCCATCAAATTATTTATAAAGCAATGTTGCAACTTTATAGTCAGGGTCAACCTACAGATTTAATGACTGTTACCAGTTTGCTTTCTGATCATAATAAATTAGAAAAAATTGGTGGGCAAGCCAAAATAGTTCAACTATTACAACGAACTGTTTCTGCAGTTAACATCGACCAATATGCAGTTTTAGTTGCTGAAAAATATATCCGCAGAAAATTAATTCAAGCTGGAAATGAAATTTTTGATTTAGGATTTCAAACCGCTACTAAATTAGAAACTATTCTTGACCAAGCAGAACAAAAAATTTTTGCTCTGGCTCAGAATAAACCACAACGAGATTTAGTTGCTATTTCTGATACTTTAGTTGATACTCTTACGGACATTGAAGATAGAAGTCAGGGGGTGGCTTTACCAGGTTTGATTTGTGGTTTTTACGATTTAGATGCAATGACTGGAGGTTTTCATCGGTCTGATTTGATTATTGTGGCGGGTAGACCTTCTATGGGAAAATGTGCTGCTTTTGATACTTTGGTTTTGGCAAAAGATGGCAGTTTAGTTACTTTGGCAGAGGTTTATCAAACTCAGGAAATAGAATTATTAACTTTGGGAAAAAATAGGAGGTTTCATCTGACTAAACCTAGCGCTTTTGTTGATGATGGAATTAAACCTGTATTTAGAGTAACGACAAAATTAGGAAGATTTGTAGACACGACAATTACTCATCCTTTTTTAACAGTTAATGGTTGGAAATCTTTGGCAAAATTGCAGGTAGGGGAAAAAATAGCTGTACCCCGTAGGTTAAATATTTTTGGGAATGAAACTATTCCAAAAAGTCAGTTTTCTTCCCTGATTGATTTTGATAATTTCTGTCTTTTCCCTCCTGTATTTAAGTTAAAAAAGTTCCAATTAGCTTTATTTATTAGGTATCTATTTTCCTTGGATGGATGGGTGAAAATATCTCAGGGTAAGACAGTATGTTTTGGTTATTCTGCAGTTAGTGAGAAGTTGGTTAGGCAAGTACAACATATTTTACTTAGGTTTGGAATTGTTAGTGGTCTTGAAAAAGTTGAAGAGAAGAGAAGTTGTTTTTCTCATGGGAAATGGCATTTGATAATTACTGATGCTTTATCTCAGAAAAATTTGATTACGGATATTAGTGGCTTTGATTCTAAAAATTTCGATTTAGCTAAACCACAAAATTTCTGGAAGGATGGATTAGAAAATCAGGTAATTTTCTGGGATGAATTAATTAATCTAATGACTAAATTACCCACATCTAAAAATCCGTCGACAAAAATTAGAACTGTCACAGGAAAATCTCCTAGAATTTCTCAGGATTTAGCTATTACCCAAACTTTATTTAGAAAAAATTCTCAGGCAGATATGGGAGACTTTCCATTAGAAAGTAAGAATGTGAAATCCGACAGATTCGATTTGGCTAAACCACAGAATTTCTGGAGGGAGGAATTAGAAAATAGGGATATTTTCTGGGATGAATTGATTAATCTAATTACTAAATTTTCCATATCTAAAAATCCATCGGCAAAAAGTAGAAATGTTACAGGAAAGTGTTCTAAAATTTCTCAGGATTTAACTATTACCCAGACTTTATTTAGAAAAAATTCTCAGGCAGATATGGAAGACGTTCCATTAGAAAGTAAGAATGTGAAATCTGACAGATTCGATTTAGCTCAACCACAGAATTTCTGGAGAGAGGAATTAGAAAATAGGGATATTTTCTGGGATGAATTGATTAATCTAATTACTAAATTTTCCATATCTAAAAATCTATCGGCAAAAAGTAGAAATGTTACAGGAAAGTCTTCTAAAATTTCTCAGGATTTAACTATTACTCAGACTTTATTTAGAAAAAATTCTCAGGCAGATATGGAAGACGTTCCATTAGAAAGTAAGAATGTGAAATCCGACAGATTCGATCTAGCTCAACCACAAAATTTCTGGAGGGAAGAATTAGAAAATAGGGATATTTTCTGGGATGAAATTGTTTCTATAGAACCAATAGGAGAAAAGCAAGTATATGATCTGACTGTACCAGAAACTCATAATTTTGTAGCTAATGATATTTGCCTACATAATACTAGCTTTGCTATAAATATTGCTCATAGTATTGCAGCTAATCTCAAGTTACCAATTGCTATTTTTAGTTTGGAGATGTCTAAGGAACAATTGGTATTAAGACTATTAGCTAGTGAGGCAAGAATTGAAAGTAATAGGTTACGAGCTGGACGTGTTAGTCAGAATGAATGGGAACCTTTAACTTCGGCTATTGCTACTCTTTCTGAAATGCCAATTTTTATTGATGATACTCCTAATATTACTGTTAGTGAAATTCGTTCAAAAACTAGGCAACTTCAAAGTGAAGAAGGTGGGGTTTTAGGATTAATTTTATTAGATTATTTACAGTTAATGGAAGGAAGTAATAGTGATAATCGAGTTTTAGAGTTGGCAAGAATAACTAGGGGTTTGAAGGGTTTGGCACGGGAACTTTCGGTGCCTATTATTGCTTTATCTCAACTTAGTAGAAGTGTGGAAGCTCGAACTAATAAAAGACCGATGATGTCTGACTTGAGAGAGTCTGGTTGTTTGACTGGGGAAAGTTTAATTTGTTTAGCTGATGGTAAGAAAGTTCCTATTTCTTGTTTGGTTGGTAGGTCGAATTTTGCTGTTTTGGCTTTGAATGAAAATACTGGGAAATTTGAGTCGGCGATGGTTAGTCGAGTATTTTCTACTGGGGTTAAACCTATTTTTTCTCTGCAAACTTTTTCAGGAAAATTGATTAGGGCAACGGCTAATCATCCTTTCTTTTCTATGGGGGGTTGGAAACCATTAAATACTCTCAATATTGGGGATTCTCTTGCTATTTTGAACAAAAAAATGCTTAAATGTTCAATATTGTATGCTGGATCCTCTTTGTCTCAAGATAATTTTGGGCCAAAATATGGTGGAAATTTAGGGTCTATAGTTAAGTCTGGTGAGTGGGAAGGGTATACTGAAATTGATGTGGAATGGGATGAAATTGTCGAAATAATGCCTCATGGAGAGGCGGAGGTTTTTGATTTAACTGTGCCTGGTCTGCATAATTTTGTGGCAAATGAGATTGTTGTTCATAACTCTATTGAGCAGGATGCCGATCTAGTTATTATGCTTTATCGAGATGAGTATTATTCCCCAGATACTCCTGACCAAGGTATTGCTGAGGTGATTATTACTAAACATCGGAATGGTCCGACTGGTACGGTTAAGTTATTGTTTGACCCCCAGTTTACTAAGTTTAGAAATTTGGCCGTTGATAAAAGATAAGCTATCATCGGTTACTTTTAGATTAGAGCGATCGCTCAATCCTTTTTTCCCATCATTAACTTTTTCTATCCATCCCGACTCAGTAGAAAACCATCAATATTTTCATTCTGTGTAGCTCCTAAAAATCATAGACAAAAGGATTTTCCGTTCCATTCTCACAATTTTTGTGAGAATCTAAATGATAGAAAGAGTTGTGAACTCATATGTATAAATTTTTATTCAACTAAATTAAATCAGAGAAGGGGACAATGAATTATTCAACTAAATTTCTCCAGGAGCAATAGCGGAAACATTTTCATCTTGTGAAGCACCCAGAAATAGTTATTTTTCCTTCATCAGACTTTTCCATCCATCCTGGCTCGGTGGAAAGCCACAAATGTTTTCATTTTCTGAAGCTCGAGATAAAAATCAGTGGGTCAAAAAATTTTCCCTTCCTTCCTGACAAAAAAGGTTTGATCAGCTTCCAGCACTCAGTTATCAGCACTCAGCTTTTGGCCTAAATTTTGAGAGTCTAGGATCTGCTCAAAGGGATGAAATATAAGAAAGGGTACCCTCGATCTATTTTTTCCCGTCATTAAATTTTTCCACCCATCCCGACTCAGTGGAAAACCACAAGGTTTTCATCCTGTGAAGCTCCGAAAAAATCACGGGTAAAAGTATTTTCCATTTCACTCTCAGAATTTTTGTGATAGTATCAGTGTAGGGGGCACTCGCCTAAACACATGATTTTTTATTCAATCAAAGATAATTTTCGTTCGTCGCGATCGCCTTTTGAGTTATTAGCTATCAGCTCAAAAAAATCAGATAGAAGAGATTGTAGGTTGGGTTGAACTAAGTGAAACCCAACATAACCATAATTTCGAGTCATAGAAAAGCTGAAGATATTCAAGAGTCAAAAAAAACACCAGGATTTTCATTCTGTGTAGCTCCAAAAAGGACAGTGGCTAAAAGTATTTTCCTCCCCATTCTCAGAATTTTTGTGATCTTATTAATATTGGAAAGTATCACTCGCCTACATATATGACCTTTTATTCAACAAAAAAAGTTTCCAGTGCGATCGCCTTTTGAGTTATTAGTTATGAGCTCAGAAAAATCAGATAGAAGAGATTGTAGGTTGGGTTGAACTAAGTGAAACCCAACATAACCATAATTTCGAGTCATAGAAAAGCTGAAGATATTCAAGAGTCAAAAAAAACACCAGGATTTTCATTCTGTGTAGCTCCAAAAAGGACAGTGGCTAAAAGTATTTTCCTCCCCATTCTCAGAATTTTTGTGATCTTATTAATATTGGAAAGTATCACTCGCCTACATATATGACCTTTTATTCAACAAAAAAAGTTTCCAGTGCGATCGCCTTTTGAGTTATTAGTTATGAGCTCAGAAAAATCAGATAGAAGAGATTGTAGGTTGGGTTGAACTAAGTGAAACCCAACATAACCATAATTTCGAGTCATAGAAAAGCTGAAAATATTCAAGAGTCAAAAAAAACACCAGGATGTTCATTCTGTGGAGCTCCAAAAAGAACAGTGGCTAAAAGTATTTTCCTCCCCATTCTCAGAATTTTTGTGATCTTATTAATATTGGAAGGTATCACTCGCCTACATATATGACCTTTTATTCAACAAAAAAAGTTTCCAGTGCGATCGCCTTTTGAGTTATTAGTTATGAGCTCAGAAAAATCAGATAGAAGAGATTGTAGGTTGGATTGAACTAAGTGAAACCCAACATAACCATAATTTCGAGTCATAGAAAAGCTGAAGATATTCAAGAGTCAAAAAAAACACCAGGATTTTCATTCTGTGTAGCTCAAAAAAAAAACGGTGGCTAAAAGTATTTTCCTCCCCATTCTCAGAATTTTTGTGATCTTATTAATATTGGAAGGTATCACTCGCCTACATATATGACCTTTTATTCAACAAAAGAAGTTTCCAGGGCGATCGC
>JAKQYE010000350.1 GCA_023356605.1 Trichodesmium sp. MAG_R02
ATAACTGAAATCTGAGCGGCCCAATTATATATACATATATATGAGCGCATTTTTTCCATCATGTTTATGGTCTAATGTCAAGTTTTTTTTATCAACCACTTTGAGGATATTTTTGATTGAGTTAATTTCAATTTATTCCCTCACTAATCACAGTTAAAAAAACTGGGAAATTTTCTTAGCAGGAAAAATGAACTGCTCTGTGGAATACTCAGAATTTTACCAGCCAAAATCAACTCAAAAGGAATAGATAAATTAGAAAAGTTAAATCGGGAAATACATCACGAGATAAATAGGAGCATAAATTAATCTTATTCCTGGGAATGTTTAGTAATAACCATCAAAACTGCACATATAAAGTTGAGACAAAAAGTCAGAATAATAATTTTTAAATGCAGTTTAAATTACCACTTTAAATGTATTTTTTTGTTGTCTAGGTTCCTAAGTTATAGCTAACTGAATAAAGTTTACCTAACCCTCTAAGGTAAAGATAATAGTAATCTAGACAAACTAAGTCAAACTAGTCAAATTAGGACACTTCAAACTTACCATCCCCAGTCCCACATGAGAACCATCTTTGAGAATAGCTTCTAAGGAAATTTTAGACTCTGGTGCAACCTCAGTTGCTTCTATTTCTCCCCAAAAACCAGAATATTGAGCATCAGAATACTCAGGATGAATTCTAACTACATCTGGGCGATGTAAATTAGCAGGAACTTCCCGCAAAACTTTACCTAATTTAGTTAAAGAAATTAATCTGACTGTGACTGGACGATATTTTTTTCCAACTACCCACCCAGCTATACAAATAGAACTAATATGTTGCTCTACTCCTGGTAATGGTAAATCTATAGAATATCCAACTACTTTAGCATCTTTATCATACATAGAAACAGCAACTTCTACATTTGTTTGAATCCTTAAACTAAAATCTTCTTTTTGTCTAGTTAAATGAGGATTATAACAAGGATCTTCCTCTATTAAATATTTCCACCTTTGCTTCATCTTGTGAATTTCTTGTTGGAAACGTAATTGTTTTTCTCCAGTATTTTCTACTTCCCTACTTTTGGACTCATGGTGATATAAAACAGCATGAGGTACATAAACATTCCGATAACCTTTATGCAGCATTTTTAAACATAAATCTACATCATTAAACGCTACAGCTAACTCTTCATCAAAGCCTCCCACTTTTTCAAATACTTCTCGCCGACACATCAAACACGCTCCAGTGACAGCAGAATAATTATTCACAGAAATAATTTGACCTTTGTATCCAGCATCAGTGGGAGAAAAACCTCGGTGACTATGGTCTGCAACACTCCGTATTCCTAATACAACTCCAGCGTGTTGAATTGTATCATCTGGGTACAATAACAAAGCTCCAACAGCTCCTATTTTTTCTCTTTGTACTTGCTCGACCATTGCTTCTAACCAGTCGCAAGTTTTGATTTCTGTATCATTATTTAAGAATAGTAAATAATCACCTTTTGCCTTTTCTACAGCATAATTATTTAGTTTGGAGAAGTTAAATGGAATATTCATTTCATAACATTTAAAACGTTCTGGTTGTTTATTTTTCCACTCCTCAATAATAGATAATGCTTCTGTTTCATTGCTGCCATTATCAATTACTATTACTTCATAATTTGGATAGCTAGTTTTACTAAATATTGACTCCAAACATCTATCTAAAATATTTCCTAAATTTCTAGTAGGAATAATTATACTAACTAATTTTTTATGGGATATTTGATAGCGAATTCGATAAAACCCAGGATGGTTAGACACCCTATAAACTATTCCTGTTTCTCCCCTTCTTGATAATGCTTCAGTTAATGCTTTCTTGGCAGTTGCTTCTGATATTTCCCCATCTATTTCTACTCCATTTTCAGGAATCCTACTGTGATAAAGTACTTTGGGAATATGAAATATTTTTTGACTTACTTCACTTAAGCGGAGAATTAAATCATATTCATAACTACCTTTATATCCGACCCGAAAACCATTCAATTTTTCTAATAATTCTCGGCGATATATACACAAATGACTTGTATACATTCGAGATAAAAATGAATCTGGACACCAATCTGGTTTAAAGTATGGTTCAATTAATTTTCCTTCACTGGTCAATTTATCTTCATCTGAATAAACCATATCTGAATCTGGATGCTTATTCAAAAATAATGCCATTTGATAGAGAGCATCTGGTGTTAATATATCCTGAGAATTTAATAGAGTAACAAAATCCCCTGTCGCTAATGCTAAAGCAGAATTTAAATCTGTGGCAAGATCTCTATTTTCACTTTTTAAGACTAATTTGATTCTGTTTTCTACTTCTATATTTTGTTGGATTTCCTCAGAAATATAGCAAATTTCCCAGTTAGGATAAACTTGATTTATTATTGATTCAATTGTTTGTTGAAAGTATGGGGATGCTTTTTTTTCTAGTAGAATAATACTAATCAATGGTTGGTATCGAAAAGTCTCTAAATTTTCCGATATTTTGTTTAGTTTTTCTGAGTTAGGTAAGTTTTCCTTGATCCATAGTTGATATAAATCTTCTTTTCCAATTTTCCGGAAAGGCAACGGAGAAATAGGAACTTTTTTCTCTTTCCTGTCACCTTGTACCTGCTTCCTCAAAGTATTTTTTTTTTGGTAATATCTTTTCTAGCTGCTCTTCAATTTCTGCATCATCTGGATTAATTTGTAAACCTAACTGATAAAAGACGATCGCTCCATGAGTTTTCCCTTTTTTTGCTAATGTATTCCCTAGTTTTAAATAAAGTGTGTGGTCTTCTGGATTAACCTCTAGCGCTTTGTGATAAAGTTGCTCATCATCGGGACTATTTTCTATAGCTTTCTTATACCATTTAATTGATTCTTCTAAATCTAATTCAGCGCGTTTTTTCAGAGCATCTCCCAATTTTTGATAAGCTTCTGGCACTGGTTCTAATTCTAAAGCCCGAGAATAGGGGTCTATTGCCTCTTGCCAATTTCCTATTTCCCAAAGAGCATTTCCTAAGTTAATATAAGACCAAGTAAAGTCAGGATTTAATTCTATTGCTCGACGATAAGCTTGAATAGCTTCTTCCCGTTTCTCTAGTTTTAATAAACAATCTGCTAAGTTATTATGAGACCAAGAAAAGTCAGGATTTAATTCTATGGCTTTGCGGTAAATTATCATAGCTTCTTCCCATTTTTCTGATGCTTTCAGAGCTTCTGCTAAGCTGTTATGATACCAAGAATTATCTGGTTTAATTTCACTTGCTTTTCGATACACTTTGACAGTTTCTTCCCATTTTTCCTGTTGTGAGAATATTTCCCCTAATTTTCCATAAGGTATATCGAATTGTGGGTAATTCTCTGTTGCTTGAGTATAAGCTTTTATTGCTTCTTCTAGTTTTCCTTCTTTTTGGAAAGCTTCTCCATATATATAATAAATTTCTCCGATTTTTTGCTTAATTTCTGTATTATTTGGTTCTAGTTGTTGAGCGTTTTGATAATTCTGTAAGCCCAGGTCTAATTGCCCCTGCTTTAATAAAATATCTCCTAATTTTTCATAAGCTTCAAAACCATGTGGATTAGCAGATATAGCTCTTTTATAACATACAATCGCCTTTTGTGATTGACCATTTTCACTCAGAGTATTGCCAGTGAATAACAATTCTTCTGTTGTCGCTTTTTCTGGTTCTAATGTTAGTGCTTGATACAGGTATTCTCCTGCTTCTGTTAACTTATTAACATGAATATAAATTTTCGCTAAATTTCGATATGCTCCTACAAAATCGGGCTTAATTACGATTGCTCTTCGATAATATTGTATAGCCTTTTCCCACTGTTTTTGTTGAGCAAATATAGTTCCCATATTTACATATACTTCTCCAAAATCTGGCTTGATTTCTAATACTTTATTGTACCAATTTAATGCTTCTTGTAATTCACCCATAGCTTGTAAAGAATTGCCAATAATTTTATAAGCTTTGGGTTCTGTTTTAATTTGAATAATTTGCTTGCTTATGGCAATTGCTTGTTCCCATTTTTTCTGGTTAACGTAAACCTCTGCCACTATCATATAGGTTTCTATATCTTCAACATTAATCGTCGGAAAAGTTGATTGGGGAGCTACATTATTTATCTTTTCTGTGACAGTGATAGTACTATTACCATTGACATGATTATTATTTAAACTACCAACTAAAGCATTACCAGGATTCAACTCTTGAGTAGAAATTAAATTGTATTTACTAGCCGCATCTAAAGTATCACTTAAATTGTCTATTTTTGTATTGGCTGCTTTTAATTCTATTGCCTTACGAAAACAGACTGTTGCTTCATCTAAGTTTCCTTGTTCTTTTAAAGCTTCTCCTAAATCTTGATAAGCTTCTGATGAATTACTATTTAATTTAACTGCCATTCGATAACAAGATATTGCCTCATTTAAACTACCTTGTTTCTTGAGACTTTCACCTAAGTTAATAATTTCTTCAAAAGTAGCTTTTTCTGGTTCTATCAACAATGCTTTATACTGACAATATGTAGCTGATTTTTGATTGCCCAAATGTAACCATACTTTCACCATATTACGATAAGCCCCAGCAAAATCTGGTTTAAGATTCACAGCTTTCTGATAATAGGATACTGCCTCTTGCCATTTTTGCTGTATGGCGTATAAATTAGCCAGATTAGCATATATTTCCGGCCAATCTGATTTAATTTCTAAACCCTTTTTGTAGGATTTTTCTGCCTCTGCTAATTTTCCTTGTGCTCGCCAAGCATTGCCTAAAGTTTTGTAGGGGGGGAAATAATTTTCTTCTATTTTTATTGCTAATTCGCAGGAGGCGATCGCTTCCTCAAATTTATTTTCTGCTAAATAAGCTTCTGCTTTTTTGTGGAAATTTTCTGCTGCTGTTTCAGAAGGATTTATTGATACCATTTTCTCTCTTTCTTTGCGCTACTATTAATTGAGTTGATTTATGCTTTAGATTGTCTAATAAGTTATTTATAAACAAGGCCTTAAGCATTTGTATGGTGGGTGAGGTAAGTATAGAACTGTAATTTTTTGTAATTCTATACACGCTTGAACCCAGCAAATAGCAAGATTTTTTCCTTAATATTTACTTGATAAGCGTTTTCTAATTTGACAAACCATAAGGGAAAAACACAAGGGGTAAACAAAATATTGGCCAGAAAATTAAGCTTCTGCTTTTTTGTGGGAATTTTCTGCTGTCCTTTCACGAGGATTTATTAATACCATTTTCTCTCTTTTTTTTGCCCTACTATTAATTAAAAAGTTGTTGATAGTCATTAACTATAAACCAATCTATTTCTTCTAGATTAATGCC
>JAKQYE010000351.1 GCA_023356605.1 Trichodesmium sp. MAG_R02
GTTAAAAGTTTTATTTACTTATTGAAGTGTCGCAACCTATGCGGGGACTGCTACATCACAATAAATTTCTAATTGTGTCTAACTTTGTCTAATTATTTTTATACTGTTGATAGCCCTACCTCAAGACTATGGAGAAATTAAAAGGTCCCATTCATTCTTACAACCCTTTTCACGTCTGTTAATGGACTCCTAAATCTGTCCGGTTTTACCAGGAGTGTTCACAAGTAACCCTGAAATATTTAGGAGCAAATAAACCGCACGGTTCTGGTCTCCTTGCAATACTTGGACAATTCCCATAGCTGTGGTGACAACAGTTTAGTAAGATTCGTATACTTATCCATGACAGACAATTCTTGCAGCTTCGGCTTAGTTCTTAAGCCTTTACTTAAACAGGACTTACGCAAAGACACTAATTGTAGTGGCAATATCTTGAAAAATACAAATTTATACGCCATGTATAGCGGTACTGCGTAAGTCCTGTTAAATTTAAGACTATGTACTCTCGAATAATGGACGCTACGCTATAAAACCTGACCTACGAAGTTGCTCCCAAACTTTGAGGAGAGGAATTTAACCTAATCAGGAGTTGTCAGTTATCATCCCTAATGACTATTAATACTGATTGAGAGAGGTAAACCTAGTTGCTTAATGGCTTCTTTGACTCAACGAATTCCACTCAGCAAACCCTAATCAATCAGACTTGATATTTACTATTTCAACAAAATGCAGCTACAGTTATTCTATCTGCTGGTGGGAATTCAGATATTAATACTGTGACGACTTTTTTGGAATTAAGTATTAGTGCTCAAGACAAACTATAAATAACAACCTGATCAAAACCAATTATCCCATGATTGAGGATTCAAAAGATAAGAAAGGGTTTAACTATGAAAACTTCCTTGGGTTAGGCTATAGTTTAAATCAAAATATCAAAATTACCCTCTGCCCCTTGCTCCTGGCTCTAAACTTCCTAATTGCTATAAATTAGAAGCACAAATTGCTGCCCCAATCAATCCCACTTGAGGATTTAAAATAATATGAACAGGCACTTTCTCTAATAATGGTGTCATCCGACCTTTATTCTTAAAAGCTTCCATAAAACTACCTGACTTGAGCAATGGGATAATTTTACCAGCAATACCCCCTGCTATATACAAGCCACTATAGGGTAAAAATTTCAGTGCCAAATTTCCCGCTTCTGCTCCATAAGCTTCTACAAACATCTTTAGAGTTTGCTCGCACAGGGCATCGCTATTTTCTAAAGCAGCTTTGCCAATAACTGCTCCTGGGTCTACAGTAATTTCATTTGAATCTACTTCTTTTTCCCATTGTCTAATTGCATCTCCTATTTCTGGAGATTCTCTAGTAAATTGGCGATCGCGTAAAAATTGATAAATTGCTACTATTCCCATTCCCGAAACTACTCTTTCTACAGAGACTCGGCTTATATTATGTAATGCTTTCAAATATTTTACTAGGTCAAATTCTAACTCCGAGCGTGGCTTAAAATCTGTATGACCTCCTTCCGTAGGATAAACTTTCATAACCCCTGCTGCTCGAATCGAAAAACATTCTCCTAATCCTGTACCGGCACCGATGACAGCTATTGGAGTATCACTTTTAGGTTCACCTGGTTGTAGAGTCTCTAGATCCTTAGCATTCAAACCAAAAATTCCATATCCTACCGCTTCAAAATCATTAATCAAGCTAACTTGAGATATGCCTAACTCATTTTCCATCAGTTTAGCATCTATCATCCAAGGCAAATTAGTCAATTTTACTGTATTATTGACAATTGGACCGGCAATAGCAAAACAAGCTTTTTCTGGTTTTTGTTTTTCCCCTAACCTCTTACTAGCTTCTTCCAGGAACTTTTTTACTATAGGTACTAAATTGGGAAAGTCGTGACTGGAGTAACGATTTTCATAGACTTTGCGCAGTTTAACAGAAGCTTTTGATTCTTCTCGGCTTGCGTCTACCAGTTGTAGTAGAGTTTTTGTTCCACCAATGTCACCTGTTACTAACAATGTCATAAGTTTTATTCTCCTAGAAAAAATGTTCTTGATATGCTGCTTTATAAAACTGATACAAAGCTTCACATAAGGTGACAATTTTATATTTACTTCCTGCTAATCCTTATACCGTGATGGTTAGTCATCCACAGGAATCGACGGTTATTGCCGGACCGTGTTTTTTTAGGTTTATACTTGGATTCAAGTCTTGGTCAATAGATATACTGCATTCAGAGCAGTCAAATGTTCTCATTGTCAGTGGCATATCTGTATAGAAGACCACAGTTAAAGCAAATTTTCAATGATGGAAAGAATCTATTGACTACTACTATAGTAATCCTATCAGAATTATGAAAGAAATAGGCAACTTTAAGGTAGGACTCAGGAGTCAGAGGGCAGAAGGAGCATAAATTGGAGCTATTTTTCAAAAAGCCGAGTGATTTGACAAATGATTTAGGGTGCTATAATTAAGAACCGTATCACTGAGTTTTATATCCAAGCTGTCGCCCCTGATACTGTAGATAAAAGTAATTATTTTGTAACCCACAGTAATACATAAGACTTAGCTAATGATTGAATTAAGACGACTAATGATTGAACTAAGACGACTAATGCCAGGCTTCGGGAACAAACCTCTCTTCCCCTCTGCGCAGAGAAAACCCCAAAAATAACTATCTCCGGGAAATGCTGTTGAAACAAAAATAGAACTTAACTTCGAGTATAGCAATTATGGTGCTGGACTCTGGTATGTTACAAATTATTTTTTGTAAACTTTTTCTAAACTGCACTTATATAGATCTAAGTGGCTTTGTTGCAGAAAGAAAGGAAATAGAGAAAGAATAACGACGTCGCTAAATAGAAAGATGAACTGAACCAGCCAAAAACTATGGATGGGTTAAGATATACAAGTACTATGGAGTTAGAGTTTAATTTTTTATGTAATGTCGGTAGGTATTTTAGCAAACATATCCGTAAAAATGGCCCTCTGAAAAATAAGCAAAACTACAGTTGTGCCCAATCTACTAGTCGGGCAAGTTGATTTCTACGATTCACTTGGATATACTTGAATAGGTCAAAACTCTATATCTCAAGATGTATATTAATAGAATGGGTGTCGGAGAAATTTGTATCTCTAGGGGAAAGAAATAAAAGAGTGAAAATGGTTACCATCGATTTCTACATCATCTTTGGACGATTGGTTAAGGTCATTAGCAACAATATACTCTCCTGAAGGTGGCAGAAAAAGTGGCCCAAAATATTTTTACTTTTTTTCTCGTGGAAAGCCCTTAATTTTGGTTACTTTTCCTGATAAATTTTCAGTTTTGCTCCAAGTTAAATCTTTAATATGTTTGTATTTTTCTACACCATTTATATCATCAACATGCGGGATTACTTTTCAAAGGAAAATAATAATTTTTTCCTAAACTATCCATTAATGCCATCAATCTTTGTGTTACATACCAACTATCCATTAGTACTGTTTTAAATAGTATTTTCTTATTGTTTATACCATTAAGTATCATTGATTTAGCATGATATATTTTTGTTTTATTGTCAGTATCTGGGTCATAAATCCTATAATTAGAAATCGATAACTGTTCAGTTCTCGATTAAAATATATAGCAATCCTATGAGTGTTTGTGGCAAAAATCCTAGTGCTTTTTAGGGAACAAGGAAAAGGGAACAGAGAATAGGTAAGAGTTTTAAAAGTTTTATTTACTCAGGACTTACGCAAAGGCACTATGTATAGTGGCAATATCCTGAAAATGATAATTTTTACACTATATATAGCGGTACTGCGTAAGTCCTGTTACTTTTTGATTTGTCGCAACCTATGCGCGGACTGCTATATACAATTCACTACTCCTATCCCACGAATAACTTTATGTTCCCTGCCACTATATTGTCGTCGCGCCAGTGCCTCCAAGAGAGGAAATACGCTATCAATATTATACCCGTACATTTTATTGATTTTTTATTGGTTACTGTATCATCAAAAATCAGGTATGCAGTTTTATCCAGGACAATTTCTCCTTTGATATTTCGCCAATTTCTTGTGAATTTAAAGATTCTGTTCTTAGATAACGGTTTATTGTATCATGACTAATATTCTTCTATCTGGCCAGTGCCAAGGATCGTTATTGTATAATTCCTGTGAGATTTAAGTAAATATTGACGAGTTACAACTGAATTAAAATCCATATTTTTTGCAACTAATATAATTATGTCACTATTGTCTAATAGTTAAAGATTTTTAGCAAATCAATTTAACAATTTGTAACCTTATTTAATATATATTAAAAGTAATATCTATCTGAAAAAAACTAATTATAGTATTGACTATTAAATGTGACAGTACCCTATATAGGGTACCTGCATAAATCCTAAATATATTAGTAAATGTGTTAAAGAATACGTCATAAAATATATTAGGAAATGGGTAAGGAATCAGCTAATAAAATTTTGTTATTATTATAGGTAGTCAAAGTTAGAAAAGAAAAGATAATTAAATGAAACATATTGTATTTTTTTTCTTGTAGTGCAGCTAGTTACGTAGTTGCAAAAGTAATTTGTGAAAAGTCTGATAAGAATAATACTATTTTATTATTTGCTGATACTACTATTGAAGATAAGGATAATTATAGGTTTTTAATAGAATCTTCTGTGTTTTTTTATTGTCAGTTAGTTTGGCTTAAAGATGGTCGAATTACTGAGAATATTTATAATAAAAAAAAATGTAAATCATCGTGTTTATAATTTTTATTTAGAATTAAAAGTAAAACCTTGTAGATATTTTGTGTTTAACAATTTTGAATCTGATAATTTTTATCTTTATATGGGTATCACTTTTGATGAATATGAAAGGTAAAATGCTATTGATAAAAATTGGAACCCTTATGAAGTAAGTTATTCTATCTGTTGGGGAGCTTTTATTAGTAAACAAGAAGTCTTTGATATTATTAAGAATGACTAATATAAAAACTCCTAGATTATATTCTGATGATTTTCCTGATGCTAATTGTGGAGGTTTTTGTTGTCAAACAGGAAGAAAGCAATTAAGGAGATTACTAAATATATTTCCAGAAAGATATTATTATCACGAAAATAGAGAACAAGAGTCTCTTAAATTAGTTAATAAAGATTCTGGTGTAATATAGCAGTCCGCGCATAGGTTGCGACAAATCAAAAAGTAAATAAAACTTTTAAGTATCCGCTCAGTAAATTGGGGTAAGAAGAGAAAAAGTACAGGTAGTGTTGTAGAATAAGACCCATGACGCAAAAACTATCATCAGAGAAATTAATGGCTACATTACTGCAATCAATTA